>JANYDZ010000144.1 GCA_025363375.1 Hyphomicrobiales bacterium | reverse complement strand
GCGCTGAATTCAACCGCCGCATGAAAGGCGATCTTCCCGCCGGCCTCAACGCCGCGGTCCTCGACTACAAGCGCAAGGCCGTCGAAAACGCAGGGGAAATCGCCACCCGCAAGGCCTCGGAAGAGGTCATTGGCGCGCTCGCCCCCGCGGTGCCCGAGTTGATCACCGGTTCGGCCGATCTCACCGGCTCCAACAATACAAAGGTCGCGTCAACGCCGGCGATCTCGCCCGGCAATTACAAAGGCCGCTTCGTCCACTGGGGCATCCGCGAACACGGCATGGCCGCCGCCTGCAACGGCATGGCCCTGCATGGCGGCTATATTCCCTCCGGCGCCACCTTCCTCGTCTTCACCGACTATTGCCGCCCGGCGCTGCGTCTGGCCGCCCTTATGGGCATCCGCCACATCGAAGTGATGACCCATGATTCCATTGGTCTGGGCGAGGATGGCCCAACCCATCAGCCCGTCGAGCACCTGGCCATCCTGCGCGCCACCCCCAACACATTGCTGTTCCGGCCTGCTGACCGCACGGAAACGGCTGAATGCTGGCAATTGGCGCTGGAAGCCGCCCACTCACCCTCGATCCTGTCGCTCACCCGCCAGAACCTGCCGCAGGCGCGCAAGAGCTTCGCCGCCGAAAACCTCAGCGCGAAGGGCGCCTACGAGCTCAGCCCCGCCAATGGCGCGGCGAAGGTTTCGATCTTCGCTTCGGGTTCGGAAGTCTCGGTGGCGCTGGACGCGCAGAAGCTGCTCGCCGCGCAGGGTGTCGCCGCCCGCGTCGTTTCCGTGCCCTGCCTCGACCTGTTCGAACAGCAGGACCAGGCGACCCGCGTCGGCGTCATCGGCGACGCGCCTGTGAAAATCGCCGTCGAAGCCGCCGTGCGCCAGGGTTGGGATTCAATCATCGGGCACGAAGGGATTTTCGTGGGCATGTCGAGTTTCGGCGCCAGCGCGCCCCACAAGGCGCTTTACCAACATTTTGGTATTACCGCCGAGGCTGTGGCCAAAGCGGCGCTGAATTCGCTAAAGTAACGCATCAGGCCGGCGGGCCCTCCGATTCACACTGATTCAAACGCCAGCGGAAGGAAGAAACCATGACGGTCAAGGTCGCGATTAACGGATTCGGACGCATCGGACGCAACGTGTTGCGCGCCATCATCGAGTCCGGCCGCAAGGATATTCAGGTTGTCGCCATCAACGATCTCGGCCCGGTCGAGACCAACGCGCATCTCTTCCGCTTCGATTCCGTGCATGGCCGCTTCAACGGCGAAGTCAGGGTTGACGGCGACACGATCGATGTGGGTCGCGGCCCCATCAAGGTCACCGCCATCCGCAATCCCGCCGAACTCCCGCACAAGGCGCTCGGCGTCGATATCGCGCTGGAATGCACCGGTATTTTCACGTCAAAGGCTTCCGCAAGCGCGCATCTGGCCGCCGGCGCCAGGCGCGTCCTCGTCTCCGCGCCATGCGACGACGCCGACCTCACCGTCGTTTTCGGCGTCAACCACGACAAGCTGACCAGCGATCACCTCGTCGTGTCGAACGCGTCCTGCACGACCAATTGCCTGTCGCCCGTCGCGAAAGTCCTCAACGACACCGTCGGCATAGCCCATGGCTTCATGACCACGATCCATTCCTACACCGGCGACCAGCCGACCCTCGACACCATGCACAAGGACCTCTATCGCGGCCGCGCGGCGGCCCTCTCGATGATCCCGACCTCCACGGGCGCCGCCAAAGCCGTCGGCCTCGTGCTGCCTGAACTGAACGGCAAGCTCGACGGCGCCGCGATCCGCGTGCCCACGCCGAACGTCTCCGTGGTTGACCTGAAATTCACAGCCAGGCGCAAGACCGACGCCAAGGAAATCAACGAGGCGATCAAGCGCGCCGCCAGTCAGGAGCTGAAGGGCATTCTCGGCTGGACCGACAAGCCCAACGTCTCCATCGATTTCAACCACGACGCGCATTCCTCGATCTTCCACATCGACCAGACCAAGGTCATCGACGGCACCTTCGTGCGGATTTTGTCGTGGTACGACAACGAATGGGGTTTTTCGAACCGCATGTCGGACACCGCCGTCGCGATGGGGAAGCTGGTGTGATATAATTTGTCGAACCAAGGGAAGTTTCCATGAATCGGGAAGGCGAAGTCTTTGAGGAGTTGAAAGAGCTCCTCCGCGCGCGCTTTCCGGATATTGCTTGCGTTCGTTGCGGCGAGAATTCCTTTGTTATGAATGTTCAACGGCAAGGTGGGCCAATAGACGACATCATGTCGGCAATGCCGTTGGACGCGACGAAAGCGGCAGGCGTCAGTCAACTGGATTTGGTTTGTCAAAGTTGCGGTTTTATGGAAAAGCACGATGTACGGTTTCTCGCAAAATCGCTCAGACCAACAGCGAAAGCCTAGCGATGGCTGCCGAGATAATCCGGCCACCCGATTTCATGCGTGGCCCTGGCGACGGCGGCCCACCGGAGGACCCCATGCTCGAACAGCGTGTCTCGGTTCTGGAACAAAAAATCGACCGCATCGACGGCGCGCTCCAGCGCCTCGAACCGGCGATTCGCGAGATCGCGCTGACGTCGGCAAAACAGGCGGAATTGCAGAAGCTTCAACTTGAGGTCGCCAACCTCAATGGAAAACTCGAAGCGATTTCCGGACGAATGGACGGCCAGTTCAAAGGCGTCGAAGGCAAGTTTCAAGGCCTCGAAGCCCGCATCTCTTCCCTCCCCTCCACCTGGACGATGCTCGGCATCGTCTTCACCACATGGGCGCTCGGCTCAGGCATCCTCATTTTCGCGATGAACTTTCTTAAAAAATGACAACCTCCTTCCGCACCCTGGACGACGCATCCCTCTGCGGCCAACGCGTCCTCCTCCGCCTTGATCTCAACGTGCCCATGGAGAATGGCCGCGTCGCCGACACGACGCGCATTGACCGCGCTTTGCCAACCCTGGGCGAACTCATCCGCAAGGGCGCGAAAACCATTATCCTTTCGCATTTCGGCCGCCCCAAGGGCGGGCCGGACGCCGAGAACTCCCTGAAAGGCCTCGCCGGCGCGCTCTCCGCCAATCTGGGCATCGGCGTGCATTTCGCGTCCGATTGCATTGGCCCGCGCGCGGAGGAAGCCGTCGCCAAACTGAACGACGGCGATGTGCTGCTGCTGGAAAACACCCGTTTTCACAAGGGCGAGGAAAACAACGATCCCGCCTTTATCGCCGAACTCGCCAGGCTCGGCGACATCTACGTCAACGACGCCTTCTCCGCCGCCCACCGCGCCCATGCCTCGACCGAAGGCCTCGCCCACAAGCTGCCGGCCTACGCGGGCCGCAGCATGCAGGCCGAACTTGAAGCGCTCGGCAAGGCGCTGGAGAACCCGCAGCGCCCGGTGGCGGCCATCGTTGGCGGCGCGAAAGTCTCGACGAAACTTGATCTGCTCGCCAACCTCTCGAAGAAGGTCGATTACCTCATCATCGGCGGCGGCATGGCCAATACCTTTCTCGCCGCGCAGGGCAAGAGCGTCGGCAAATCCCTCTACGAAAAAGACGCCCTGGAAACGGCGCGCAACGTGGTCGCCGCCGCCAAGGCCGCCAATTGCGCCATTGTGCTGCCCGTCGACGGCGTCGCCGCAAAGGAATTCAAGGCGCATGCGGCGTCCCGCGTCGTCCTGGTTGACGCCATCGCCGACGACGAAATGATCCTCGACGCCGGGCCCAAATCCGTCGCCGAGGTCACAGCCCTGCTCGGAAAACTCAAGACCCTCGTGTGGAACGGCCCCTTTGGCGCCTTCGAGATGCAGCCTTTCGACGCCGCCACGAATGCCGTGGCGCGCGCCGCCGCGGCGCTCACAACCGCCGGCAAGCTGGTCACGGTCGCGGGCGGCGGCGACACGGTCTCGGCGCTCAACCAGGCTGGCGTCGGCGCGCAATTCACCTATATTTCCACGGCGGGCGGCGCCTTCCTCGAATGGCTCGAAGGCAAGCCCCTGCCTGGAGTCGAGGCGCTGCGGATCAAGGCCTGAAACAGCGCAGACAGGCCGTGACCGGCGCCGATCGCGCGTTAAACCGCTTATGCAAACCGCTCATGCAAACCGCTCATAGTTGACAAATCACCCGGAATTGGGCGCTAGGAGGCGCCATTCCCACTGGAGGACCGCATGGACAAGGACTTACTCGTAAAAACCGCCAAGGGCATGGTCGCCCGTGGCAAGGGCATTCTGGCCGCCGACGAAAGCTCAGGCACCATCAAACGCCGCTTCGACGCCATCAACGTGGAATCAAACGCCGACACCCGCCGCGACTACCGCGAATTCATGTTCCGCTCGAAAGACGCCATGAAGAAGCACATTTCCGGCGTCATCCTTTACGACGAGACCATCCGGCAGAAGGCCAAGGACGGCACGCCGCTCGTCAAGCTTATTCAGCAGTCCGGCTCCATCCCCGGCATCAAGGTCGACGCTGGCGTCAAGCCGCTGCAGAATTATCCCGGCGAAGTCTATACCGAGGGCCTCGACGGGCTCGACAAGCGCATGGAGGAATATTTCGCCCTCGGCGCCCGCTTCGCCAAATGGCGCGCGGTGATCGACATCGGCGCGGGCTTTCCCACCACCGCCTGCATCCGCGCCAACAACCAGGCGCTCGCCCGTTACGCGGCGATCTGCCAGGAACACAGCATTGTTCCCATCGTCGAGCCTGAAGTGCTGATGGACGGCGATCACAATATCGAGCGCTGCTACGAAGTCACCGAGGCCGTGCTGAAGAGCCTCTACGCCGAACTCTTTGACGCGCGCGTCTTCCTTGAAGGCACGATCCTCAAGCCCAACATGGTCGTGCCCGGCAAGAAAAGCGGCAAGAAGGCGACGCCCGAACAGATCGCCGAAATGACGGTGAAACTGTTCCGGCAGACCGTGCCCGTCGCCGTCCCCGGCATCGCCTTTCTGTCTGGCGGTCAGGGCGACGTGGAAGCCACCGCCAATCTCAACGCGATCAACAAGCACGACATGCCCTGGACCGTGACGTTCAGCTATGGCCGCGCCCTCCAGGCCGCCCCGCAGAAGGCCTGGTCAGGCAAAGCCGGCAACATCCCCACCGCCCAGGCCGCCTTCACCCACCGCGCCCGCATGAACGGTCTCGCCGCCCGCGGCGACTGGAAAAAAGAACTTGAGAAAATGTGAGACGGAACGGATTTCGGCGTTCGGCGGGGCGGTCCTTTGGGCCGCCCTTTTTACGGCCCCGCGCACGCCCTTCCCAACAGCCTGCGCACATGCGGCGCGATGAAATACATCGCGGGCGCCGCCACCGGCCATGACCACAGCCAGGCGCCCAGCCAATGCAACGGGAATTCGGACGTGAGCCCGATAGCCCGCCATGTCGAGATTCCCGAGACGAGGCAAGAGGCGAAGGCGGTTGTCAGTACGGCGAACAGGATCGGCTGCGTCCAGGCGGGTAGTCTGGTCATGGGGCGGGCAAGCTTTCGCATGAGGCGCGCCCTTTGTAACCGCCGTCCACCGCCAATCCAACCATTCTGTCACCCGGCGGTGTGCAACCGCCCCCAGCGCACCCGCGTCCAGGCGCGTTCGTGCAGATAATACAGCACCACTTTCGTCACGATCTCCGTCACCGCGATGGAACCCGCGAAAACCGCATTGCCCGTAATCAACCATGACACGAAAAACGTATCGACGCTCCCCGTCGCCCGCCAGCTGATCGCCTTCGCGAGCGAACGGGGATGGCTGTCCCAGCTCGCCTTCTGAATCGACGTCCGCATATGGCCTCCTGCTCCGCTTGACCCTCCATTGGAGCCGGCGAGTGAGGCCAAAATTGGATGGCGGCGCCAAAAAAACCTCTGCCGTTGAGTTCAAGCCAGCCAATAGTTCTTGCGCCGGGCCGCGCTTTCGCCCCATTTCTGCGAAATTCAGGCGTGTGCGATTCCCGTCATCCTCGCCCCAACAGAAAGCGCTCCATGGCGAAGAAACCCGAACCGGAAAAACCTGTGCCCGGGCTCTATCTGCTGTCGCCGACGCTCAGCGACGCCGGTGCTTTCGCGCCGCTCTTGCAGGCGGCGCTCGAGGCCGCCGATGTCGCCTGCGTGTTGCTCAATGTCGGCGCCGCTGATCCTGGCGCGGCCAAAAAGATCATCCAGACCCTTGCTCCCCTCGCGCAGGGGCGCGGCGCGGCGCTGCTGCTGGATTGCGAGCCGCGCATCGTATCTCGTACCGGAGCAGACGGCGTGCATCTGCGCGTTTCCGGCGAGACGCTCGAACCGACGATCGCCGAGGCCATCGAAAGCCTCAAGCCCGATCACATCGTCGGGGTCGGCGGCATACGCACCCGCCATGACGCGATGAGCGCGGGCGAAGCTGATATCGACTATATCCTTTTCGGCGAGCCGGCGAAGGATAGCTGGGTCGCCCCTTTCGAGGAACGCCTGGAAAAGGTCGAATGGTGGTCCGATATCTTCAACGTGCCCTGTGTCGCCTATGCGGGGGCGCTCGCGGAAGTTGCGCAATTCGCCGCCGCCGGCGCGGACTTTATCGCGCTGGGCGACGCCATCTGGAGCGATCCGCGCGGCCCGGCGGCAGCCCTGCGGGAGGCCGCCGCCGCTGTGCGCTCTGGAGCGGCGCTGGCATGAGGGCGGTTGGCTTTCTCCTTGCGGCCGCGCTCGGCGCGTCGACCGGTCCCGCGCAAGCCCAGACCAGTTTGACGCGGCCGCCGCCCGCCTCCCAGACCGGCGTCGCCATGCCGGGCACGCCGCCGCCGAATTTCCTGTCGCCCGGGGTCAAGCCGGACCTTGCCTTCGGCGCCTTTCAGCGCGGCTATTTTGTCACCGCCTTCCGCGAAGCCATGAAGCGCATCGAGACCGACGCGAACGACGGCCCCGCCATGACCCTCATCGGCGAACTCTATCGAGACGGCCTTGGCGTGCGCACCGACCCCGCCGAGGCCGCGCGCTGGTACAGGATCGCCGCCGACCGTGGCGACCCCCAGGGCGCCTATGCGCTGGCGCTGGCCTATCTACAGGCGCGCGGTCTCAAGGAGGATCGCGCCGCCGGGCGGGAATGGTTGAAAAAGGCGGCGGCCAGCAACCACATCGGCGCGCTCTACAATCTCGGACTGATGGAGGCGGAGGAGAAATCGCCCAATTACAAGCTCGCCGCCGATTACATGCGCCGCGCCGCCGATCTGGGCAGCGTCGACGCCGCCTATGCGCTGGCCCTGCTCTACAAGGACGGCCGCGGCGTGCCGAAGGACGAAGCCCAGGCCGCGCACTGGCTGCATGCCGCCGCCGCCGGGCGCATCGTCGCTGCGGAACTCGATCTGGCCATCGCCTATTTCAACGGCGAAGGCGTCGAGAAAAACGAATCCCTTGCCGCGAGCTATTTTCGCCGCGCCGCCGTCACCAACAATCCCATCGCCGCCAACCGCCTCGCCCGCATGCTCGCCGCCGGGCGCGGCGTGCCCCAGGACATCGTCGAGGCCATGAAATGGCACGTGCTCGCCCGCACCGCCGGGCTCAACGACGAATGGCTGGAAGGCCAGTACAGGACGCTCAACCCGCAACAACGTCAGGCGGTCGAGGACGCGGTGAAAAAACAGGTGGCGCCGTAACTCACGCAGCCTGTCTGGCGCGCGAGCGCTGTTGACCCCCAACCGCGCTTTCGGCGCGGGACGCCGGCGGCCTCTCAAGAAAGTCCGCGGTCAGCGCTGTCAACCTGTCGCGCGCGGCGCGCGGCGTGAGATTGTGATCGGCGTTTGCGATAAAGGCCAGGCTTGCGCCGGGAAATTTCGCCAGGTCCCTGCCGCCGGCGCCGAAGTGCCGCGTCAGTTCGTCGACGCCGCCGTCGCTGTCCGCGTAAACAAGCAGCAATCGCGCGCCTCGATTCGACAAATTGCGCAGCCAACCGCGCACGCTCGCGCGCTCGCCGTTTTTCCGCGCGGCGATTTTCTCCACGACGCGCGCAAAAAGCGCGCGCGCAATTCCCGCGACGGCAACTTCGCCGCGCGCCATCCGTTTCCACGTTTCGGCGCGGAAAAAATGGCGCTTGTAATGATCGCTCGAGCGGTAGCTTTGCTGGATGGCGATCTCCAGGGAATCGCCGTTTTTCCAGATAAACCGCTGCAAATTGGCCATGACGAGGCGCTCGATGCGCGCGTCGCGCAGCGCCGTGTGGAACGCCAGATGCGCGCCGCTGCACAGGCCGACCACGCAGAATTTTTCAAAGCCCCGCGCGGCAAGAAAATCCAGCGCGGCGCGAAGGTCCTCGATCGGCTCGTCGCAATACATGACCTGCGGATTTCTTCCCTCGATATCAGGGGCATCGCCGATTCCCGCGACATCGATGCGCAGCGACGCATGGCCCAAAGCCGCCAGCGCCCGCGCCATGTTCACGGAAGCGCGCGCCCAGCCGATATGGCCGTTGCGTCCGGCGTTGGCGACAACGACGGTGGATGCCCCAAGCCTGGGGCGAGCCGGTTCGCACAGCACGCCGAACAGGTTGTGCCCGGCGCCGAACCAGTGGGATTGCTCGACAAAATCCACGCCGACAACGCGCGCATTCAGCGGCGTAAAAGGCGCGGCCCGGGGTTTGGCGCGCGGCGCGATATTCTGCTCCAACCATTTGACAACATGAGAAAAAGCCAATTCCGGACGGCGCGAGGTCGTGGGATCGCTGATCCACGCGCCATAGCCGGAAAAATCCACGCAATCGACGGCGGCGCCCAGTTGCCGCCAATGCACGGCAAGCGCCTCGGCGCCCATGGCGTCCTGCGGCGCGCAAATGAGAATGTCGCGCGCCGGCGCGCGTTGCGATTTCCGCAAGTCGATGCTGTTCAGCGCCGCAAGCGTTTCACTGGTCGTCAAAAAACCCGCGACCGCGAGTCCATCCGCCGGCGCGGCGGCGCCCTCCACATGCGAAATGATTTTCGACAGGACACCGAGTTCGCGCGCGTAGGCCTTGCCCGAGACCACCGGATGCAACGCGACAAAACCATGAATCTTATCAGCAATTTGCGCCGCCAGCGTCGCGCCGAGACGCAGGCCCACAAGCACAATTTCACGCACCCCGACCTCGCGCCGCATGAACGCGACGGCGGCGTCCAGACTGGCGCGCCAGGCGTCCAGCCGGCCCGGGTCTTCATCGCCTCCGGGCGCGTCGGCTGTCCCCGCGTAGTCAAAGCGCAAAACCGGCAGGCCGAGATCGGCGATGGATTGCGCAAGCAGCCGCCAGTCCTTGCGCGCGCAGAGCTCCTCGAAACCCTGCGCCGAGCACATGATCACGCCGATGTCGCCGTCGCCTTCGTGCAGAATGCCGGGGCAGTTTTCGAAACTCACCGCGATCATGACGCCGCTCCGTCCCGCGCGTTGAGCGCCGACAAAATCATGCGCGGATTCGCGCGCAATTCATGCATCGTCGCGCGCGAGCCCGCGCGCAATTCATCGCAGGGGCGCAGCAATATAGTGCGCGGCGTTCCCGGCGCGAGGTGAAAATAATTGTCCTGCGCGCGCCATCCCGGCGCCTCGATCCGCGCCGACTGCGCAAAGCGCGCGCATGAAACTTCCAGCTCCAGGTCCCCATTCACCGGGCGAATCTCGGCGACAAGGCCAAGCTCGTGCCGGGCGGCTCCCCGCCCGAGCGGGAAGTGAAACGCCTGCCCCAACGCCGCGCCGCTCAAAGCGTCGCTCAAACCCGCGATCACCACGTCATGGGTCGGCGGACCAAACCGGTAGGCGTGGTTCGTATCGAAAAAGCCGCCCCAGACCTCGGTCGCGGGCACGGCCCGGCATTCGCGCGGCCCCAGCCTCAACGCAAGTTCTCCCCGCATCACCGGCGTCGCGCCCTGCGCGAGACATTGCAGCGAAATTTTCAAATCGCGCGCCAAAGCCGTTTCGTTGAGAACATGAACGTGCAGACCGTTGAGCCCCTCGTCGACGAGCAATATCTGCACCGGACGCATCGCCCGTTTGAGCGCGTAATAGACCGACTTCGGCGTCCCCGCGTGATCGATCAAGCCCCAGCCCGCGCCGGGAAAAACGTCTTTCAGAAACCACGTCAGGGCGCCGCGCGTCGGCGAACCCACGCGGCGAAATTCGCCAAAGACCGCCTCCATCAATTCGGCGTTGACCGCCCGCGACAGCGCCAGATAGCGCGCCGGACTTTCAGCCAGAGCATCGACGGCGCGCACGCCGTAGATCTGCTCGATATAATGATTGCGCACGTCCTCGAAGAACCAGATCGCGCCGGCGTCGTAAGGAAACCGTTCGTTCCAGCAGGGCTGCACGAGGCGCGGCGCGCCCGGTTCAAGCGCGGGGACGCCGGTTTCCGGCACATTGGCGAAACCCAGACATTCCGCCGCGAAACGCACGTTGGAGCGGCGCGCGTCGTCGAGCGGGCGCATATAGGCGCTGACCCCGTAATAATGACTGATTCCTTCGTTGGGCTGGAACGGCAGGGCGCCGCCGGTGGGCGTGTTCGGCACGAATACAACATCGGGACGCGCAGCCTCGACCAAAGCCGGCAAGGCCGTTTCAAACCAGTTGCCGGCAAGCCTTTGCGGCGGCAATCCCGTCATCGCCGCCTGCTGGAAAACCTCGCTGCCGCCGCAGACCACGGCAAGCGAGGGCGCGCTTTGCGCGTCGTCCAGAAAGCGCCGCGCCTCGGCCTCGGCGCTGGCGCGAAAATCCGGGTCGTCGAAGGGATGATCGACATTGGCGAACATGAGGTCCTGCCAGACGAGAATGCCGAGCTCATCGCAAAGATCGAAGAAAGCCGGCGTCTCGTAGGCGAAAGTCCCGCCGACGCGCGCCATGTTCATGCCGGCTTCGCGCATCAGGTTGAGCAGGGGCGCATAGGCTTCGCGCGTTCCCGGCGCCGTGACAATGTCGGCGCTGGTCCACACCGAGCCGCGACAGAAAACATCGGTTCCATTGACGCGCAGGCCAAAGCCTTTGCCGTCGGCGCCGCGGTCAACCTCGATGGAGCGAAAGCCGACGCGGCCGAGATCGACGACCTCGCCGCCGACGTAAAGCGTCAGGTCGTGCAGGCGCGGTTCGCCGTGGGTATGCGGCCACCAGAGTTCGACATCGGGAATTTCGAGACGCGCGGTCAGACGCGCGCCTTGCGTCGCGCATGTCGCGCGCGCGCCGGCGCAATGCAGCCGCGCGTCCGCGGGCGCATCCGCGCTGAATTCAAGCGCGAGTTCGACAATTCCGGTTGAACCCGCAAGCGAAGCGCGCAGCCCGCGCGTGCAAATGTCGCGCGCGCCGGGCGTAAAAAGTTCAACGGCGCGCCACGGCCCGATGATGGGCGCGGGCGGGCACCATGACGGCATATGGCCGATCAGCGAGGTCCGCACGCCGCGCAAATTTGCGGGCTGCGCAAGCCGCGAGCGCCAGCGGGCGCGTTTCATCGGCTTTTCGAGCAAGGGCGCCAGCGCGCGAAAGCAGATCGCAAGCTCAGCGGCGCCCTTGAGTTCGAACGCGGCGTCGTGCCGCAGAAACATGTTTTCGCCGCGTAGAATCAGCGCGCCGTCGATCCACACTTCCGCCAGCGTGGCCAGACCTTCAAAGCGCAGCACGCGCGGGCCATGGCCTTCGAGGCGGGCGCGATACCAGTAATCGCTGTCCTCCAGCGCGTCCGGCTTTTCGAGGCTCCACAGGCCCGCCGCCGCAAGGCTGGCGGCGACCGTGCCGGGCACGATCGCGGCATGCCACGCCAGCGCGTCGTGCGCGGGGGGATTTGCAAAGGAGCCGCGCGGCGCGCGCGCCATGCTCCAGCCGCTGTCAAGCGGTATGGCGACGCGGGCGTTGCGTCCGCGAACTGGCGCCATCTGACAGGCCCCGCGCTTCGGTGAGCCAACCGGGCAAACCTGTCCGGGCGGCGTTCCCTCAAAGATTTCTCCGGACGTGGTCCCCATGTCTCAGCCAGCCGGTCGCGCGCGCAGGGCCCGCATGGTGTCGTCGTAATGGCCGGCCATCGGCTCCAGCAGCGCTTCGAGCCCGTCGAATTTCTTGCGCGTCACGGCGCGCGCCAGCTGGAATTGCAGGCTCTTGGCGGCGGAAGAAAGGGCCGCCGCGCCCCGCCGCGCCGCCTCGAATCCCGTTTCGCCCTGCGCTGTCAGCCAATCAAGATGGCTCGCCAGCAATTCAAAATTGGCGCCCATCTGCCGCGCCGTGTTGAAGGCGTATTTGTGAAAGGCGGCGGATGGCCTCTGCGCGAGATCGCGCGCGTCCGAACCAATCGCCGTCTGCCATGCGCGCACTGGATTGGCCTTCGGCGCGCGCGCCATGTGACGCTGCAAATTCGCCGCGGCCGCCTTGCGCAGGGCCTCGCCCGACAGCGAAACGGCCGAACCCGCCGGCGGAAACTTGGCGAATTCCACATAGGGAAACAGCCGGTCGGCCTGCGCCTTCTGCGCCGGCAAACGGCCGAAAATTCCGTCGAAATTGTCCCCGGAAAGCGCGAAGAATCCGTCGTTGTGGAAATAGTCCATGCCGCGGCCCTCGACATCGAGCCGGTTGATCGCGATGGTCGTCTTCGTGTGTTCAAGTCGATACGACACGCCCACCGTATCGGGCAGATGGAAGCCGTCGACTTCGACAAGGCTCAAATGGCCGCGCGCGATTTGCCCAAGCACATGGGCCTCGAGCGTATCGAATATCGCCAGTTCCTGCACGCGGACGCCGTGGAGGCTTTCAAGATCCTCCGGCGGATATTTGAAGAAGGTGAAATGATCGCCCTCGAAATCCTGCGCCACGGTGAAGCCAAGCGCGGCTTCCGGCGGCAGTTGGGCCGCGTACAAAACTTCAATCCACAGATCGACGTAGCAATTGGTTTGCGGCCAGTCGCGCTCGGGAAGATGCAGGGCGTGGCGCTGCCGTCCGGCGACCGCGAGTCCTGCAAAAACCTGCTGCACGTTCACCCCCACAGAGCCGCGCGCACGGCGGCGGGCCAGGCTTTCGTCTCGAAGCCGTGATGCTTGAACAAGGCCAGCGCGACGCGCTCCATGCCAAAGCCGACGCACGCCGTGTGAGCGACTTCGCCCGCGCTTGTGGCGATGCCCCACAGCGAACCAAAATGATCCTGATGATAGTTGAAGCTGAGGCAGGCCGTCGGTTTCTCGACGCTCTCGATGGGGATCAGCAATTCGAATTTCAGATTCTGGTCGCGCTGGCTCGCCGCCATCATGCGCCCGGCCCGGCCGAAAAAGGGATCGTTGGCGACATCGACGTCAAAGGGCACGCCGAGCTTTTCGATCAACGCGCGTCCCCGCTCGAGCCATGTGGCGCGGAATTCCGTCACCTGCCCGGGCGTGCCCAGGCGCACATATTCGCGCATCCTGAACATCTGCATGCGCGCGGGATCTTTCGAGGGCTCGTGGCGAAAGCAGTAGGAATTGAGATCGAATAGGCGTCCTTGCTCCGGCAACGCGCCGCGTTTGGCGACGGTCGGGTAAAGCGGGTAACAGGCGGCGGGCGCGAGCACGATGTCGGTCGCGGCCAGATCGGCGCTCCAGTCTTCGCGGCACTCGATCTTGTCGAGCAGCCGCGCGTGTTGCTTGTCGTCGCCGTTGAAACTGTTGACGGAGCCGGCGAGCTGCGGAAAGTTTTTCATGTAGCCGCTTTTCTCGAACAGCTTGCGGTTCATTCCCGGCGGAAAGCGAACGACTTCCGCGCCGTCGCCGCCGCCGAAGCTGGTGATGAGCGCGTCAAACCGCGCGACGACGTCCTCGAACCCGCCGCCGCGCCCGTACAGCCCGTCGACGCCTGTGTCGAGCAACAGGCCGTGCGACATGAGACCTTCAAGAAAAGAATGCTGATTGCACATGACTTGAGGTTCTCGCCGATGGCGCGCGTTACGATCGCAGCGCGGTTTCAATGCGGTTGACGAGCAGCAGATTGGCGCTGTTGCCCGCGATGCGGTCGTTGGAAATCATCAGCGCCGCAGAATGGGCGTCGCGCAGGTGGCGGCCGAGGCTGTAGGGCGTGTCGTTCTTGTAGCCGAGGATGCCGCAGACCATCATGCATTCGTTGACGATCTCGACGGCGCCGCGCGAGGCGTTCATTTTAACATTGTTCATGGCGACGGCGAAACCCATGGACATGAGCTCGTCGCCGTTCGTTCGGGCGCGGGCAAAGCGCGCGAGGCCGTCGACGGTGTCGGCGCGCATGCGCTGCAACATCGCGTTGGCCTGCGCCACGCGCAGCGCCCCCGGCGGCGTCGCGCCCGGCTTTTTGCGCGCTTCCACGCGCACAAAGGATTGCGCGCGCACGAGCGCGTTCGCGGCGATGCCGCACCACAGGCTCGCCCACAGCAGATGCGAGGTCGCGAGCATCGACTGCGCCGCGATTTCCGCGAAGGGTTTTGGCAGGATCTGCCGCGCTTCGCCGCTGACCGACAGCTTGAAGCCCTCGCTGCAGGTGCCGCGCATGCCCAGCGTGTTCCAACCGCTGGTCTTCGTCAGGCTGTACTGACCGCGCGTAACGGCGGTCATCACCTGGTCGGAGGAGGCCGCGTCCGGCGCGCGCCGCGAAGTCACAAGAATGGCGTCGGCGTGCGCGCCGTAGGAGATGACGGCGGCGTCCTTTTCGAGCTTGAAGCTTTCGCCCTCGACCTCGACCGCGCAGATGGAATTGCGCAGATCGCCGCCAATGCCGGCTTCGGTCGTCGCCGAGGCCACGAGCAGTTGTTCGCACGCGACGCGCGCCATGAAACCGCGGTGCCAGGGACTGTCGAGCCCGTGCGAGACAAGGCTCGACACCTTGATGTTGTGCATGGCGTAGATCATCGCGCTCGCCGCGCAATGCTGGCCCAGCAGGTTGCAGATGTCGGCGATGTCGTCGATTTCGGCGCCCTCGCCGCCAAGGTCGCGCGGGATCATAAGTCCAAGCAGGCGCTCGGCCTTCAGGGCTTCGAGCGCCTCGAGGGGAAAGCGCGCGGCTTCGTCGACAGCGGCGGCGTGGGCGCCGGCGATCTTCGCTACGCGCGCGGCGCGCGCGGTAAAATCGCGCGGTTCGACGAAGGCCCCGCGCTGAATCGGCGCGTTCACGCGGCGGCCTGGACGCCGGAGATTTCGCAAACGCAGCCGGCGATGGCCTGGATGCTCGCGAAGCTGCGGCGGTTGAGCATGCGCTCGGGGAATTCGATGTCGAAGGCTTCCTCCAGCGCCAGCATCGCCTGCACGGCGGAAAAGGAGGTGAGGCCGGCGGCGTAGAGGTCGTCGGCGACGGCGAGCGTCGCGGCGTTGGCCATGCGG
>JANYDZ010000090.1 GCA_025363375.1 Hyphomicrobiales bacterium | reverse complement strand
AGCGCGCCGATCGCATCGACGTCGTCGTGAAACTGCTTTTCCGTGAGCTCCGTGACCTTGCGGATCGCCTCGTTGAGCGGCAGGCCGGGAAAATCCCGCACCGCGCGCGCGTTGATCTTGTCATCGACGTCGGTAATGTTGCGGACGTAAGTGACGTGATTTTCGCCGTAGAGATGCCGCAGCAGCCGGAACAGCACGTCGAACACGATCGCCGGGCGCGCGTTGCCGATATGGGCGAAATCATAAACCGTGGGGCCGCAGACATACATGCGCACGTTGGCGGGATCGAGCGGGACAAAGTCCGCCTTCGATCGGGTCAGCGTGTTGTAGAGGCGAAGTTGCGGCATATGTCCCTCAAGCCTGGCTGGCTGGGGCGTGTACCTGATTTTCAGGACGAGACGGCTCCGGCCAGCGCATAGGCTAGCTGATAATGATGATGATCCGGCAAATGGGCATCGGGCGCGTCATGATTTGACCATGCGCGAGGCGATTGGCGGCGTCAAGTCGCACAGCTTTCGCGCCGGAGGGCGACGCGGCGGCGGCAGGCCCCGGCAAAGCGAAATTAGCATTGCTTGATTACGTAAGTTGCCATTTTCTTAAGCATTTTTTCATTTGGATTGGTCAGGGTGTTCGCACGTTCCGCCCGATATATCGAGTCCCGCCATGATGATCGCCGAAGCCGCCGCCACTTCGTTTCGCCGCATTCTGGTGCCGCTGGGCGCGGGCCTGCTGGCCCTTTCATTGCTGGCGCGAGGACCGGCGCAGGCCGAGCCGAAGACCTTCGTTCTTGATCCGCACGACGGCTATGGCATCGTCGATTGCTTCGTCGACGGCGTCGCTTGCGGCAAGGTCGTCGCCAATTCCTGGTGCGAATCCCAGGGGCGCGGGCAAGCCATCGCCTTCGGACTGGCGTCCGACATGACGGCGTCGATTGGAGGCAAGGACAAGCCCGCGCCGAAGCCGGCGCCCGGCACCGTTATGATCACCTGCGCGGATTGAGCTGCGTCGGCTTTTTCGCGCGCGGTTGGTAAACGCGGCCTGGTCTTTCGTTCGCATGCGCGCGGCCGCGCGACGATCCCTTGTCAGGCGGCGTCTTGCGGCCATCGAGCCAGAGCCTGGCAATCCGTCCCCCATCGCGACGTGCCGCAGTGTTGCCTGAAAATTCCATGCCGGGCGAGCGTCGGCAAGTTGCCGGGCAAAGGCCAGGCCGCCGTCCGGCAATGTGGCTTTGCCGCATTGTCGGCGCGGCAGGTTTGCGCGCAAGTGTTCAGCCCCTGTTCAGCCACAATAATCATTTCTTATCCAGTGTTTCGCGAAGGTGGTGAGCTTATGGGTGGAATGTTTCGTTTCGTCGCCGCGCTGTTTGCCGCGTTCGGGCTGATCGCTGGCGCGCCCGCCGCGCGCGCGCAAACCGCCGAGACGCGTTTCGCCTTCGTCATCGGCAACGACGGCTACGACGGCGCGCCGCTCGCCACCGCCGCCAACGACGCCGGCCTTGTCGCCGAAACCCTGCGCGGCGCCGGCTTCGACGTGACCGGCGCGCGCAATCTCGATCAGGACACATTGCGGGCCGCCTATCGCGAATTTCTCGAAAAAGTCGCCGCCGCCGGCCCCGGCGCTGTCGCGGCGATCTATCTTTCGGGCTACGGATTGCAGGTCGAGGGCGAAAATTATCTCGCGCCGGTGGGCGCCCGCATTCAGCGCGACGCCGATGTGCCTTTGAACGCCATTCGCCTGTCCGACATGACGCGCAGCCTGGCGAGCCTGCCGGCGCGCGCTCATATTATCGTTCTCGATCTCGCCCATGCCGGCCCCTTTGGCAAACTGGGCCAGCCGCTCGCGCCGGGCCTCGCCCTCGTCGAGGCCGATCCCAACACGCTGATCGCCTTTAACGCGGCGTCCGGCGTTTACGCTCCCCCGGCAACGGGGGATTACGGCCCCTACGCGCGCGCGCTGGCCGAAATGATGCGGGTTCCCGGCCTGCCGCTCGACGAGGTCTTCGCGCGCGTGCGAACGCGCGTGGCCGAGTTGACCAGAGGCGCGGTCGTCCCCTGGCACCAGAGCAAGCTCGATCCCGCCTTCCGCCTGCTGGAAGCCGCGCCCGGAGCGCCGACGCAAGAGATCGCCACGCGCGATTTTTCGGCGGCGCGCGCAAAACCCATCCGTGAATTCAGCGCCGCCGAGGCCTATGCCGCCGCGCTCGATCGCGACAGCATCGCCGGCTATGAGGATTTTCTGGCGGCTTTTCCAGCAAGTCCCTATGCGAAAAACGTGCGCGGCATTCTCGCCGCGCAGCGCGAGGCGCAGACGTGGCGGCGCAGCGCAGGCGCCAATAATCCGAACGCCTACTGGTCCTATTTGCGGCGTTACCCCAAGGGTCCGCACGCGCCCGACGCGCGCCGCAGGCTGGCCCGCCTGACCGCGCC
>JANYDZ010000621.1 GCA_025363375.1 Hyphomicrobiales bacterium | reverse complement strand
GACTGGGGCGTCACCTATGAGGATCTCGAGCCCCACTACGAGCATTTCGAGCGGTTGTGCGGGACCTCCGGCAAGGCCGGCAACCTGCGCGGCCAGAAGGTCGCGGGTGGCAACGTGTTCGAGGGCCCGCGCCAGAACGACTATCCCAACAAGCCGCTGATCATGTCGCAGGCCGGCGTGATGCTGACGAAAGCCGCCAGGGAGACGGGACTGCACCCCTTCCCGACTCCCGCGTCGAATTCCAGCGCGCCCTACACCAACCCTGAAGGCCTCACCATCGGTCAGTGCCAATATTGCGGCCACTGCGAATATTTCGGCTGCGAGGCCAATGCGAAGGCGTCGCCGAACATCTGCCTGCATCCCGTGCTCTACAAGGACCCGAATTTCGAACTGCGCACCTATGCCTACGTGAGCAATCTCGATTTCGACAAACAGGCGAAGAAGATCAGATCCGTCGCCTACATCGACCGGCGCACCGGCGAGGAATTCATCCAGCCCGCCGACATGGTGGTGCTCTGCGCCTATCCTTTCAACAACATGCTTCTCATGCGGCTCGCGGGCATAAGCGAGCCCTACGACCCCGTCACGGGCAAGGGGGTTCTGGGCAAGAATTACTGCTATCAGACGAATTCCAGCGTCGTCAGCTTCTTCGACGAGGAGATCAATCCCTTCATCGGCACCGGCGTGTCGCCGGCCGCGGTCGATGATTTTCAGGGCGACAATTTCGACCATACGGGTCTCGGCTTCATCGGCGGCGGCTATATCTCGCCAACGGTTTCGGGCGGCCGGCCGATCCAGGTGCGCGCCACGCCGCCCGGCACGCCGCGCTGGGGCACAGCATGGAAGGAGGCGACGGCCAAGTGGTACAATCACTGGTTTCCGCTCACCGTGCACGGCACGTCCTATTCGCATCGCGGCAATTACATCGACCTCGATCCCACCTACAAGGATTCCATCGGCCGTCCTCTGGTGCGCATGACCTTCAACTATCCCGAGAACGACAGGAAGATGTCGGTGTTCATGACCGGCAAGGCGAACGATCTCGCCAGGGCCATGGGCGCGAAGACGACAATTCCCGTGCCGCGCACCTCGAATTTCGGCGCGGCGAACGGCCAGGCCTCCCACCATACAGGCGGCGTGATCATGGGGACGGACCCGACGACGAGCGTGCTCAACCGCTATCTTCAGGCCTGGGATTGCACCAATCTTTTTGTCATGGGCGGCGCCGCCTTCCCGCAGAACGCCGGGCATAATCCGACCGGCACAATCGCCGCGCTCGCCTATTGGAGCGCCAAGGCGATCACCGAACAATATCTGAAGGCGCCGGGGGCTTTGGTGCGGGCGTGAGGGATTGAAAATCATTTCCGCTCCGGCGACCGAGTGGGATTACGACCCTACAAAAATTGCAGCTGTTTATCTCTCCAGCAATTCTAAAAACGGAACCATCGTGGGGCGCGCAGCCTTCGTTCACATCGGCTTTGAATCTGTCATCGGCAATCTGACCGATGAGCACGTCGTCCCTCAGCCCATCGAAGATGAAGCAGGATTGCTCGCCGATTTAAAAACCATCACGTCTATTGAGGGTGGCACACACGCCGATTCAACCCCGGAGGAACCGGCAACATTTATCTACGAGCGCATCACTAATCTTCCCATTTGCGACCGGGATGATCCGCAGGCAAAGGGGAAGAGGGCCTTGGTCCGGGAAAACAGACGAATTCCGAGTGATTTATTGTAAATATCAATGTATTTCAATGAATTAGGCGGCATCCTTCTCATATCATTTCTGGTATGAAACGTCGAATATAACCTTGACATATACAGCGTTTTATATCATATTCCTGCAATGACTATCCAGCCCCACACGCAAGCTGACCGCGCAATGGCGCTCCTTAAAGAGCGTGGCATGGCGCGTGTTTCTGAGCTGACTAGAGCGGGAATTACAGCTACGACCATCGCGCGCATGAAAGAGAAGGGACTAATCCTTCAACTCAGTCGTGGTCTCTATCAGCCCGCCGATAGTGACCTACAGGCAAATCATGTTCTGGCAGAGGCGAGCAAGATCGCGCCAAAAGGAATTATCTGTCTTGTATCTGCGCTCGCATTTCATGAACTGACTGACACCATGCCACCCCGCGTTTGGGTGGCAATTGGTTCGCGCGAACGCAAGCCGAGCGTCACGACACCGCCGCTTGAGTTTGTGCGTTTCAGCGAAAAGATGCTGCGCTTAGGCATTGAGGCGCACAGCATCGAAGGCGTGAGCGTAAACATCTACAGCCCTGCCAAGACCGTCGTTGATCTATTCCGTTATCGTCAAAGCGAGGGGCGACGATTCAGCAAAAGTCCCGGTCTCAATCTCGCGCTTGAAGGCATGAAGGAAGCGCTGCGCCAGCGCAAAGCAACGCCAGCCGAAATCGCGCGTTACGCCATCGAGGCCGGAAACTGGAAGGTCATTCAACCCTATCTTGAGGCAATGACCGTCAATGCCTGATCCAATCCGCAACATGGGAGCCTCAATAAGGGCGCGCCTTTTGAACCTCTCGCAGGAGAGCAGTCAGCCCTTTCAGATGCTGTTGACCCGCTATACGCTTGAACGGCTTCTTTATCGCCTCAGCACGACCGCACACCGCGACCGCTTCGTTTTGAAAGGTGCGATGCTGATGACGACATGGTTCGTCAATCCGTTTCGTCCGACACAGGATGTGGACTTTCTCGGATTTGGTGATCCAGACCCGGACGCCATGCTTGGCGTCTTTCGTGAAATTTGTGCCGTTCAAATCGACGATGGTGTGATCTTCGATACCAACGCATTGGCCATCGACCGTGTGCGCGACGAGTCGGAATATGGCGGCCTGCGCATCAAGACCAATGCGACGATTGCCGGCGCTAAAATCCGCATCGTTATTGACATTGGTTTTGGCGACGCGATTGAACCCGGCCTTGTCGAACTCGACATGACCGTCTTGCTCGATCAACCGGCGCCGCGTTTGCGCTCCTACCCGCGTGAAACTGTCATTGCTGAGAAGTTTCAGGCGATGGTGATGTTGGGCAGAGCCAACAGCCGCATGAAGGATTTTTATGACATTTTGGCGCTTTCACAGGCTTACACATTCGAGGGCGATGGCTTGCCTCGCGCCATTGCGGCAACCTTCAAACGCCGCGATACAGCCATTCCCACAGAGCGGCCTGATGCCCTGACAGAAGCCTTTGCCAACGACCCCGCCAAGCAACGGCAATGGGAAGCCTTCTTGCGGGGGATAGAGGTCGAACCTGTCACTTTGGGCCAGATTATCGAGAAATTGGCGTTATTTCTGATGCCACAAGCCTTGGCGGCATCTGCGATTGCCACTGCATAGCAGGCCTGAGGCGGTAAAAGGCGGGCACAGACCAGTGGCCGCGGTCTTCCAGCGCGTGGCGGATCATCATGGCGGCGACGGCGAACAAGCCGAACAGCGTGAGGGCGTCCATCAACCCGCGCCCCGTGACATCGCCTCACAACGCATCCTGAAACCGCACCGCCTCGCCGCGCGCGGGAGCCGCGATTTCGCCTTCCCACATCACCCGCGCGCCGCGAATGATCGTCCCGATCGGCCAGCCCGTGACGCGCATGCCATCGTAGGGCGTCCAGCCGCAGCGCGACGCGATCCAGGAATCGCGGATCGTCTCGCCGCGCTTCAGGTCGACGATGGTGAAATCCGCGTCGTAACCCACGGCGACGCGGCCCTTGCCGGCGATGCCGAACAGCCGCGCCGGCCCCGCGCTCGACATATCGACGAAACGCGCCAGAGTCAGCCGCCCCTCGTGCACGTGGTTCAGCATGACAGGCACCAGCGTCTGCACGCCGGGCATGCCCGAGGGGCTTTCGGGATAGGGCCTAGCTTTCTCCTCAAGCGTATGCGGCGCGTGGTCGGAGCCCAGAATATCGGCGATGCCCTGTTCGAGGCCCCACCATATTTTCCTTTGATGGGCGAGATCGCGCACGGGCGGGTTCATTTGCAGCTTCGTGCCGATGGTCGCGTAGGCCGTAGCGTCAAGGGTCAGGTGATGCGGCGTGACCTCGGCGCTGGCGACATCCTTGTGGTCCTTCAGAAAGTCCATCTCCTCGCCGGTGGAAATATGCAGTACGTGGATTTTCGCGCGTTGTTCGCGCGCGATGCGCACGAGGCGCCGCGTGCATTGCAGGGCTGTGATCTCGTCGCGCCACACGGGATGCGAGCGCGGATCGCCTTTCACCCTGATGTGCTTGCGTTCCTCAAGCCGGTATTCGTCCTCCGAATGGAACGCCGCGCGGCGGCGCGTTTGCGCCAGTATGGCGGCGACGCCAGGATCGTCTTCCACCAGCAGCGAGCCTGTCGAAGAGCCCATGAACACCTTGATGCCGGCGCTGCCGGGCAGGCGTTCCAACTCCGGAATGTCTCCGACGTTCTCGTGCGTGCCGCCGACCCAGAAGGCGAAATCGCAGTGCATGCGGTGATGGCCGCGCCTGACCTTGTCGGCGAGCGTCCCGGCGCTCGTCGTCAGAGGATTGGTGTTGGGCATTTCGAAGACGGCGGTGACGCCGCCCAGCGCCGCCGCGCGGGAGCCGGTTTCCAGGTCCTCTTTGTGGACAAGGCCCGGCTCGCGAAAATGCACCTGGCTGTCGATGACGCCGGGCAGAATGTGCAGGCCCTTGCAATTGACAACTTCGCCGGCGGAAGCCTGCGAAAGATCGCCAATCGCCTCGATGCGCCCGGCGCGCACGCCCACATCGCGCAAGCCCTCGCCATCGTGATTGACGAGCGTGCCGTCCTTCAGAACGAGGTCAAAGGTTTGCGCCATCCGCTTTTCCCGCAATACCGCTTGCGCGCGGCTGGAACCGGCTTAATGAGATGGAACCAACGTTGCAAGTTTTGGGACAGGAACCCGTTCATGCCCTCGGCATTCCTAGGAGATCGCGGCGTTTTGCGCGTGGCGGGGGCCGACGCCTGCGCCTTTCTGCAGGGGCTTGTCACCTGCAATGTCGCGCGGGTCGCGCCCGGCCATCCCGCCTATGGCGCGCTGCTGACGCCGCAGGGCAAGATCACCGCCGATTTCATCGTGAGCGAAGCCGATGGCGCCCATTGGCTTGATTGTTCGCTGCCGCAAGCAGCGGAGCTTGCCAAACGGCTGCGCTTCTACAAATTGCGCGCCAATGTCGAGGTCGCCGATGTCTCGGCAACCCATGGCGTCGCCGCGATGTGGGGCGCGGGCGCGACCGGCGAGCCGGATCCGCGCCACGCGGCGCTCGGCAACCGCGTCGTTGGAGCGCGCGCGGCGCTCGCGGCGGCGCACGACCCGGTTGGCGCGGCGCTCTACGACGCCCATCGCATCGCGCTCGGCATTCCCAAGGGCGGCGTTGATTTTGCCTATGGCGACGCCTTCCCGCACGAAGCCAATCTCGATCTGCTGCACGGCGTCGATTTCAGGAAAGGCTGCTACGTCGGCCAGGAGGTTGTGTCGCGCGTCGAGCATCGCGGCGCGGCGCGCAAACGCGTGACGCGCGTCAACTTTACGGGCGCGCCGCCTTTGCCCGGAGCGCCCGTTCGCGCCGGCGATATCGAGATTGGCGTGGTCGGCTCGATCAAAGACGGGATGGGGCTCGCCATGCTCCGGCTGGACCGGGTGCGGGAGGCCGCCGCCGCGCAAACGCCTCTGCTGGCGGGCGGCGCTTTGGTGACAATCGCCGCGTAACCAGGGATGTAAAAAGCGCCTTTCGCGGCGGCTTTGTCGGGAGCAATGCCGCGCGCTTGCCGCCCGATTTTGGTAGGGGCGACAAAGTAGCGTTTCCGAAATCGCCTCTTTGCCGCTATACTGGCTTTCAAGACGCAGCTTCCAGAACGCAGCTTCCCAGAGGGATCTGCCGGGACGCCCCTTCAATGAAGGCCATCACCATGTCATTTCGCATCTTGTCCGCCGGCGCGGCGCTTGTCTTGAGCTTGACCGGCGCCATGGCGCAGACCCCCGAACTGTTTTCACCCAATCCCATCGGCGGCGGAGCCGGCGCGCTGGAACCAGCGCCAGCGCCAATCCCGACGCTTCCCGGCGCCGCCGCGCCAGGCGCCCCGCCGCAGGCGGCCAGGCCCCGCCTTGTGCGCCGACCCGCGCCGGTCGTTTCGCGCGAATCGCAAATCCCCAACGATCCCACGCCGACATTTGAACCCGAAACCTTCTTCGCCACCGCCAAGGCGGCTGAGCGTTACGCCAAAATCGCCGATTCCGGCGGCTGGCCGCTCGTGTCGGGCGGCGTTGGCCCGGGCAGCAAGGGCAAAGGGATCTCAGCTTTGCGCCGCAGGCTGGCGGCGGAGGGCGATCTGGCGGGCGACGGAGAAACCTGGACGCCGGAAGTGAGCGCCGCCATCCGCAAGTTCCAGCTGCGCATGGGCCTGCGCCAGACCGGCACGCTGACGCCGGGCACGCTCAAGGCGATGAACATTCCCGCGACCACGCGGTTTCGCCAACTGGCGTCGAGCGCGCAGCGCGTCGCCGGCCTGAGCTTTCCCTTCGGCGAGCGCTGGGTCGTCGTGAACATCCCCTCGGCCTCGGCGGAAGCCATCGACGGCGGCAAGGTCGTGCACCGTTACACGACCAGCGTTGGCGATGTCGATCATCGCTCGCCCGAGGTTTCGACGCGCATCCAGGCGGTCAATATCAACCCCACCTGGACCGTGCCGCAATCCATCATCAAGAACGAAATCATCCCGAAAATGCAGCGCGATCCCGGCTACCTCAGCCGCGCGCGCATCCGCATTCTCGACGGGCGCGGCGCGGAAGTGAACCCGCGCTCCATCGATTGGCGCGGCGAAAAAGCCGTCAACTACACATTGCGGCAGGATTCGGGCCCCAGCAACGCGCTCGGCAATATCCGCCTCAACATGCCAAATCCGCACGCGGTCTACATGCACGACACGCCCGGCAAGGGCGCGTTCAACGGCGATTATCGCTTTCTCTCGCATGGCTGCGTGCGCGTGCAAGGGGTGTTCGACCTCGCGGCATGGGTGCTGGAAGGCACGCCGGGAGCCCCCTCCGGGCGCTGGGACGCGCGCAGCCTGCAGTCGAAGGTCGCGACGAACGAGCGCATCGAGCTGAAATTGTCCAGACCTGTTCCGGTGATCTGGGTTTACATGACGGGTTGGGCGTCCAGCGACGGCGCCGTGCATTTCCGCGACGACGTTTATGAAGTCGACAAGGTCGGCGGGCGCGCGCGCACGGCCATGCGGTAACGCGCTTGCCGCTGCGCAACCGCGTCGATCCCTTTGGCGCGCTGCACGCCGTGTCCGACCGCGGCCTGCTGATGGGCAATCGCGGCGGGCGCTTTCACGACGACGCGCGGGAAATAGGCGCGCGGCGGTACGTGTCGCGGCGCTGGATCGCGTGCGCGTGCAAATTCCGGGGCCGCCGCCGCGCCGTCTGGGGCGATTCGTATACCGAGCTGTTCTTTCTCGACGAAGTCACAGCGCTCGCCGCGGGGCACAGGCCCTGCTTCGAATGCCGGCGCCCGGAAGCGCTGCGTTTCGCGCGGGCGTTTGGCGCGGGAGACGCGGAAACAATGGACCGCGCGCTCGACGCCGAGCGCCGCGAAGGGCGCGCCAAACGCATGCGCAAACAATCCATCAACGCGCTGCCCGACGGCGCGGTGATCGCGCGCGGGGACGCGGCTTTCGCCGTGCGCGGCGCGCGCTTGCTGAAGTGGAGCTTTGCTGGTTACGCGGAGGCGCTGCCGCGGCCGCGCGGCGTTGAAATCGACCTGCTGACGCCGCCTTCGACGTGCGGCGCGCTGGCGCGCGGCTACGCGCCGCTGTGGCATCCGAGCGCTATTCGTTGGTGATGCCGGCGGCCTTGATGAGACGCGCGTATTTGTCGAGCTGCGTCACAGTCATGGCGCGCAGCTCCTCGGGGCTGTTGCCGCCGGGGGTCAGGCCTTGCACGATCAGCTTTTCCCGAACCTCCGGATCCGCGAGCGCTTTGACTATTTCGGCGTTGAGCCGCGCGACAATGTCCTTTGGCGTGCCCGCCGGCGCCATCACGGTGAACCACGAATTGAAGGCGAAATTCGGCAGGCCGGACGCGGCGACCGTCGGCGCTTCGGGAAACTGCTTGAGCGGTTGCGGCGTCGTCACGCCGAGCAGTTTCATCTGGTTGCCGCGCACCATGCCGGCGACGGTGGCCAGGCCCAGCATGGCGACGGGCACCTGACCGCCCGCGACATCCGCGGCGGCCTGCGTCGCGCCGCGATAAGGCACGTGCGTCATGGAAATGTCCGCGCCCTGCGCCAGCAGCGCCATGCCGATGTGCTGGGGCGAACCGTTGCCGCCGGAGGCGTAGTCGATTTTGCCGGGCCGCGATTTGGCGTCGGCAATAAGGTCGCCGGCGGTCTTCCACGGCGTCTTGTTGCTGGCGACCAGGCCCCACTCGATCGTTGCGACGAGCGACACCGGCTCGAAATCCTTCAGGATGTTCCACTTGAGATCGGACTGCATGTTCGGCAGCATGGTCATGATGCTGTCGTTGAAGCCTCCGATCGTGTAGCCGTCGGGCGCGGATCGCGCGAGTTCCTGCGCGCCGATGGCGCCGGCGGCG
>JANYDZ010000635.1 GCA_025363375.1 Hyphomicrobiales bacterium | reverse complement strand
GACGCCGTTGATGCCTTTGCCCGAACTTGAGAAGCTGGGCGTGCGCCGCGTGTCGCTGCCGCGCATGTTGCCGGCGGCCGCGATCATGGGCATGCAGAGAGCGCTTGAGTGCATGAGGGAGTCGATGAGCAGCGGCGTCCCCGCCAACCGCCCCGATCTCGCGGTCGGGATCGAGGATATCATGAAGCTGATGGATTACGATGAGATGCGCGAACTTGAGCGGAGGTTGCTGACGCTGGAGACGCTGGAAAAGAAATACGGGGCGTAACGCTCACCGCGCCACGACCGTTCCAGCCGGGAGCCTGATCAATTCCTTCACTTGTTCCGCCGTCAGCGCCGCCGGCATGAACCTGAAGCCCACCGCCTGCGCCATCAGTTCCTCAAGGCCGGCGATGTTGGCGGGATCAACGTCCTTTTTGGGCAGGAATTCGTCGCGCAGGCGCATCGCCACGCTCTCGGTCGTGCCCGCCAGCTCCGCGTAGGCTTTGAGGGCGGCGGAGTCGGAATATTGCCAGTCGAGGGTTTCACGATAGGCGCGCATAAAGCGTTCGTAAACATCTTTGCGGCGCTCGAGGGATTGCAGATTGGCGGCAAGCACGCGCGAGGTTTGCGTGCGCAGGGCCACGACGTCGCTGGCGCGGCCGACGACGCGGATGCGGCCCTGTTCCACGGCTTCGACGCCGAAGGGCGCCGCCGCCCAGCCGACATCGACCTGTCCGCTCATTGTGGTCGTAAAGGTCTGCGGCGGGCCGCCGGTGGTTACAAGGTCGAATTTGACATTGTGCAGCTTCATCAGCTCCATCGCCGCCATGTGGGTCGAAGAGCCATTGGTCGAGATTGCCACCTTCTTGCCGTCGGCGTCTTTCAGAGATTTCAGCGGCGAGCTCGCGGGCACATAAAAGTAAGTGTCGTTGGCGCCGGTCATATTGGCGGCGATGACGCGAATGGGCGCGCCCTTTGCGAAAGCGCCCATGACGCCGAGCGTGCCGAGACCGCCGCCAATATCCGCGGCGCCCGAGATGACAGCTTGCAGGGTCTCGCCGGTGCCCTGCGTATAAACCAGCTCAAGCTCGAGGCCGTGCTTTTTGAAAATGCCCGCGCCCTGCCCCAGTTCGGGCAGCGAACCATCCCAGATGCCGCGTTGGCCGATGGCGATTTTCAATTTGTCTTGCGCGAACGCCGGCACGAGAAAGCCGGCGAGGCACGCCAGCGCGGCGAAAAATTTACGACCAGCGAACATCTTCATTGCAATTGCCCCAGCCTCGCGCGCTCCAGCACCGCGGGCGAGACCCGCGAGGCCCTTTCAATCATCGCTTGCACGTCTTCTCCACGCAAAGGCGCAAGTTCCAGGCCGGATTTTTCGATCTCCGCCAGGAAGGCCGCGTCCCTGGTCATGGCCAGGAACGCCGCGCGCAATTCCGCAACCCGTTCCGCCGGCGCTCCCGGCGTGGTGAACAGCGCGCGGCCGAGCGAACCGCTGCCGGTGTAGAATTGCAGAGCCGCCTTGTCGTCGGGCGAGGCGACGAGCTCCATCGGCGTGGGCACATCCGGCAAATCGACGTGCCGCTCGTCGGCGTATTGAATGATGATGCGCACAAATTTTTTCTGCAGCCATTCCGTCGTCGTGCGCAGCGTGTTGAGCGAGGACGAGGCGCCTTCGACCTCGCCCCGCTCCATGGCGAGATGCGCGGGCGCGGTGGTGATATAGCCGGGAATCACCTTCCATTTCTGATCGGTCATCGCGGCGAGCATGCGCGGATAAATCAGCGAGGTCGCGCCGCTGCCCGCGAAGGTCGTTTCGCGCCGACGCAAATCTTCGACGCGTTGCACGGGCACGGTATGCCAGACGTAGCTGATCTCCACATTCGAGGAGATGCGGCCAATCCAGTTCATTTTCGTCACGTCAAAGCGGGCGCCCTGGGCGCCGAGCAATTGATCCTCGCGGATTTGCTGCATGGGAATGCCAAGCGCCGTGCCGTCTTTGGGCGCCACCGCGTACATGAAGTTGGTCATGATGACCGAGCCGGCGCCGGGCATGTTGGCGACGACGACATTGGGATTGCCACGCAGATGCTTGCCGATATGACGCCCGACGACGCGGCCATAGAGATCATACCCGCCGCCGGCGCCGGAGCCGACGTAAAGCGTGAGCGTCTTGCCCGCGTAGAATGGTTCCTGCGCGCGCGCCGGGAGGACGAGCAGCGACGCCGCTGTTAAAGCCGCGGCAACGAAAGTGACCAGTTCTCGCAAGTCGCCCTCTCAATCTTTGTCGCCGCATGATCGCATTGGGAATGCGGCGCGCGCAATGGGCCATGAGCGCGCGTCTTGAGCGCGCGTCTTGCCGCGGCGCTCGCCCCCGCCTACAAATATCGCCGCGCCACGCCCTCATCGCGCTATGAGAGGACTTATGTCGAGACGCTCTGTCATTTCGCTGATGGGCTCAGCCCTCCTTGGCGCCGCGCTGCCCGCCCTGGCGCAGGCTCCGGTCAACTACCCAACGCAGACCGTGATCCTCGTCGTGCCCTTCCCCGCCGGCGGGCCGCCCGATGTAATCGCGCGCGTCCTGCAGCCGGCGTTGCAAAATATCCTCGGCAAGCCGGTCATCGTGGAAAACCGCTCCGGCGCGTCTTCCGCCATTGGCGCGGCGTCCGTCGCGCGCGCCACGCCCGACGGACATACGTTGCTGATGATCGATCCGGCGCTGGCGGTGGCCCAGAATATAATGGAGAAGCCGGGCTTCGACCCGCTCAAGGATTTCGCCTATGTGCTGCCGACCATGCGCTCCTACATGTCGCTGATCGTCAATCCCTCGGTGCCCGCCAGGGACGTGAAGGAATTCATCGCCCTCGCCAAGGCCAGGCCCGGCGACATCAAATTCGGCACATCGGGGCTCGGCTCGCCGCCCTATCTTGGCGCGCTCGCATTTTTCACGGCGACCGGCGTCGACCTCACGCACGTGCCCTATCGCGGCGTGGCGCTGGCGCTGAACGACGTCGTGGGCGGACACATCAATTCGGTCTTCGTCAGTCAGGCCACGGCTGGAGCGCAGGTCAAGGGCGGGCAGGTGCGCGTGCTCGGCGTTTACGGCGAACAGCGTCTGCGATCTCTTCCCGATGTTCCCACTTTCAAAGAAAGCGGCGTCGATACGCCCGTCGCCAATCAGGGCACATGGTTTGGCGTCGCGGCGCCCGCCGGCACGCCCGCGCCTGTGATCGAGAAGATCAACGCGGCCTTCAATCAGGCGCTGAAGGACCCGGCAACACGCGATATCCTGGAAAAGGCGGATTTCGCAGGCATCGACGGCGGCACGCCACAGGAAATGAAGAAGATCATCGAGGAAAATGTGGTTTACTGGAAGGCGCTTTTCCAGCAGGCGGGGGTCAAGCCGGAGTAGAAGACATTTGCGCGACCTGTTGCCCCGCAAACTGCGGATCGATGGAGATTGCGATACAATTATGCGATCAAAGCTTTTCCGCTGAAAATGTCGAGGTCTGAAATGCGCATTTTTGAATGGCTCGCCCTGGTTTGCGCGCCCGTCGCGCTTGCCGCTTCCACGCCGGCTTGCGCCCAACTTCCGCAACCGCGTTGCGGCGGCTTTCCGCCCACGCAGGCCGGCCCCGGGCCGAGCGGCCCCGGCCTCATCGTCAATCCGCCCGGCGTGAAATGTTACGGACAATTGCTCAACCAGATTGGCGGCACCCTGACGCTGACAAACATGCGCGTGAAACAGGCGCCGGCCAGCGGCAACTTCGTCGTCACGGGGCTGCGCACCTTCGAGTTCACGCCCGCCGCCAACGCCAGCGGCTGGGACACGGTCGTGCTTGAACTCGAATGGAACCGCGCCGGCAAGCCGAGCTACGACACGCGCATCTACCGCATCGCCACGCCGGAGGATTATAAAAAAGCCGGCGGCACGAACAACAGGGCGCCGCCGGAATTGTTCCGGCGGTGAACTGGTATTGTTCGAAAGAGTCCGGGGCGTTCCAGACGAACGCGAAGCAGCGGGCGAGGATACGCGGGCGCAGCGAGGGTCACCGCAATGGGGGGCCCATCCGCTCGACTTTGAGCTGCGTCGCGCGCGCGCAGTTTTCCGTGACGCTGAAATAGCGCTGCACCCAATCGGCGGTATTCTCGAACGGGTGCGGGCCGTCGCCGCGGCCGGCGAGCATGCGGGTCTTGTTGTAGGCGTTGTCGAATTCAGAATGGTTGGAAATAAGCACCGTCGCGCCGGTTTCTCTGGCTTTCGCCGCCAGATGCCGCTGCGAAGCGATGTAGGTCGCGAGATTCTTGATGCTCCACTCCGGCAGCGCCCATTCGTAAACGAGGGCCGTGCCGCCGGAATAAACGACGTTCACCGGCCGGCCACGGTCGAGGACCTGAAAAGTAAAGGACTGAGTGCCGTCGGTGTGTCCAGGGGTGAACCAGAGGCTGACGCTTGCCTCCCCCAACGTGATTTTCATGCCGTCGGTTGCGACAATATCCCGCTTCGGCGCCATGGTCTTGAAGCGGTTCGGAAGCTTTTCGACGAGATCCCAGTCTGGAGCGGACATCACCACGCGCGAGCGATAGCGGGTCTGGATCATCTCGGCGCCGCCGATGTGGTCCTGATGGGCATGCGATATCACGAGGTACTTTATGTCTTTCGGGTCGAGCCCGAGTTTTTGCAGCCCGCCGATGACGAGCTCTTCCGAATTGTAGGGATAGATCGTGTCGAACACGATGAGCCCTTCGCTCGTCTTCAACGCCCAGGCCGAATGGACCTTTCCGCCGATGAAATAGAAGTTGTCGAAAACCTTGGCCGGTTCGCCGTACCATGTCGCGCGCGCAGGCGCCTTGCTCGGATCCGAAACATAGAGCGGCGTTGTGTCGCTGAGATCTTCGCTTCGGCTCGGCGGGAGCAGGCAGAGGCGCGCCAACGTGCCCAGATATTCGAATTCCGCCGAATCCTTCGCGGTTTGTTGCGCGGCTTCCACCTCGTCCAGCGTTTTCGGCTTCAGGCTGAAGACCTGCGCGAGCGAGATCCCCGTGCTCATGACGAGGCCCGCGACGATCAAGGCTACAGCTGCGATGCGACTGGTCATGGAAGTCTCCCTTTCCTGCGGCAATTTAAATGGCGGCCCGACAACTCTTCTGCGGCGGCCATTATTCCACCCTTGCAACTATTCCGGCGCCGGCAATTTGCGCATGCTCGGGATTGGAGTCAAACAAAGCCAAAAGAAATTTACGCCTTTTTTCCGACATATCGCCAGATATCGCTGGTACGAGTGTTGATCGGCGCGGAACCCCGACACCGATCGGCGTCGCAAATGTTTGATTTCATTGCCTGCGAAGGGGCAAACGTCTGCGCTTGTTCACAGCCGCATTGCGTCAGTCCGAATCTGGCGCATCTCGAACAAAGCGGGCTCGCTTGCGGCTCCATGCTCCAGAGGCCGCTCTGCGACCAATTGCGGTCGTGGTTTTTCGCGCAAAAGCGCGTTGACGCGGCGTGGACAAAACTGAAATGTCCGTAGGCCGCCCGCTTAAACCGCCATCTTCTCCCAGCCGCCCTGCCCGCTCTGTTTCCAGTAGGAGAGATCCCGGCCCTGTTCTTTCAACAACTTCCATTGGGCGCGCGCGCCCTGCAATTCCTCGTCGTTGTTGCCGTCGAACATGAGAATCACGCGGTCGTAGGCGGCGTCCGCCTCCAGCGCCGGCGCGATGGCGGCGCCTTCGACGAAGAAGCGCACTTTTGCGGCGTTGGGATTTTCGGCGCCCGTCGTCAGAAACACCTGTTGCAGCTCGCCGTCGCCGTCGCGCGCGGTTCCATGCGGCAGAAAGCCGTCGTCGGTGTAGGTCCAGAGCCATTCGTCGAGCGCGTTGACCCGTTCGTCGCTTGTCGCCTGTACGACGGCGTTCCAGCCGCGTTGCGCCGAGCGCTCAAGCAGGATTGGCAAAGCCGCTTCAAGCGGCTGCCGCGTCAGATGATAGAACCAGATTTCCATTCATCCGCCCTGCAGGAGAATGAAAGTCCGTTCGGTCGCAGTCCAGATGGTTCCCATATCGACGCCGCCGGGCAGGTGTTCCTCGACCTTTCCCGCCACCTCGACGTCGCCGCGCTCCGCCGACCCGCGCAAATAATCGGCGGCCTCATGTGCGAGACTGCGCACCCTTTCGCGCGCCCGCGCGTGGGGCCAGCCAAGCGTCGCCATCAGCGCCGCTGTCTGCGCGGCGGCGAACTGATCGATCAGGGGACGAGCGGCGGGCAAATGAATCGTCGCCTCAAAACTGACAAACGACTCGCCCTGGCATTTCAGCACGCCGTCAACGCGGCTCTGACTGACGAGATCGTATTGATCGAGGCCGGAAGTCCCGCCGCGCGAGACGACAAGGGGGCGCACGAAATCGGCCTTCAGATCGCCGGAATTCCGCGCCATCGCCTGGCGAAATTCCTTGCAGTCGAGGGATTGCGCGGAGGCGGACGCGGCAAACGCCGTCGCGCCCGCGAGAACCAAAGCAAAGCCTGTGACGCGACTCATGTTCACCCGCGAGCGATCGCTCACGCCTCGTAATGATCCGCGACCAGCCGGTCGAGCAAGCGCACGCCCCAGCCCGACCCCCAACTCTGGTTGATGTCGGTCTGCGGCGACGACATGCCGGTGCCCGCGATGTCGAGATGCGCCCACGGCACGTCGTTGACGAATTTCTGCAGGATTTGCGCGGCCGTGATCGAGCCGGCATGACGGCCGCCGACATTTTTCATGTCGGCGAATTTCGATTCCACGAGTTTTTCGTAGGCGGGCGCGAGCGGCATGCGCCAGACTTTTTCGCCGGTGGCGAGGCCGGATTTTGTCAGGCGTTCGGCGAGTTCGTCGTTGTTGGAGAAAAGACCGGCGTATTCATTCCCGAGCGCGACGAGGATCGCGCCGGTGAGCGTCGCCAGATCGACCATGAACTTCGGCTTGAACTTGTCCTGCACGTACCAGAGCACGTCGGCAAGCACGAGGCGGCCTTCGGCGTCGGTGTTTATGATCTCGATGGTCTGGCCCGACAAGGTGGTGACGATGTCGCCGGGACGCGTGGCTTTGCCGCCCGGCATGTTTTCCACAATTCCAATGGCGCCGACGGCGTTCACTTTGGCTTTGCGCGCGGCGAGCGCGCTCATCAGGCCCGTGACGCAGGCGGCGCCCGCCATGTCGCCCTTCATGTCTTCCATGCCCGCGGCGGGCTTGATGGAAATGCCGCCCGTGTCGAAAGTCACGCCCTTGCCGATGAAGGCGACGGGCGGCTCGCCCGGCTTGCCGCCGTTCCAGCGCATGATGACGCATCGGCTGTCGTGCGCCGAGCCCTGGCCAACCGAAAGGAGCGTGCGCATGCCGATCTTCGTCATCGCCTCCACGTCGAGGATTTCAACGCTGACGCCGACTTGTTCGAGCGCCTTGGCGCGGTTGGCGAATTCAACCGGGAAAAGCACGTTCGCGGGTTCGTTGACGAGCGAACGCGCCAGTTGGACGCCGTCAGCTATGGCGTCGCGGGATTGAGCGGCGCGGCGCGCGGCTTCGGGGTCAACGACGCCGATGGTCACCTTGACGGCGTTGGGCTTGTCGTCGTCTTCCTTCTTTTTTGTCTTGTAGACATCGAAAGTGTAGGCGCGCAATTTCACGCCCATCATGAAATCGGCGGCGGCCGATGCAGGCTCCCCCTTCCAGTCCGCCGGATCAAGGGCGATGAGGACGTTCGCCGCGCCATTGGTCTTGCCCATGACGTAGCCGCCCAAAGTCGCAAAATCGATTTCCGGCGCTTCCGCCGCGGTTTTCTTGCCCGGCGTCACGCCGGCGACCAGCAGCCGCCCGACATTGAGATGCGCAGGCGCCAACAGTTCGAAGGACGAGCCGACCTTGCCCTTGAACTTCGCGGTCTCCGAGGCGCGCGGCAGAATCTCGGCGCCGGCGCCAATCAACGCGCGGGTCTGCGCCGACAAGGCGCCGTCTTCGCCGGAAAAAACGACCAGAGTCTCGCCGCCGGCGCCGCCCGGCACATTGAAATCCGCCAGCGAGGCGAAGCTCACGTCAACTGTCCGCTTCATCGCAATCTCCTGGCAATTCCCGTCGTCGAAGACCGCGGCGGCCATCCGCGTGTTCCCGCACCCATGTGACGGCTTTCGCGCCGCTGCGCAATATGGAGCCGGCCTTGATTCCGCCCCATGGCGGTGCATTCGTGGCTTTGCGGTCACTGTATGTCTTGAAATTCAATACGGAACGTCGTTGATGCGCCCGCGCCTTGCGCAAGGGCGGCGCGCCGGATAGCCAGAACGAGGCGAGGAGCCGCCCTTGCCACGACGCGCGCCTGCTCAAGAAACTTCGCCGCTGAGACCTTATGTCGCTTGTTGAACGCTATATCTTGCGCGCCGCCGCCACAGTGTTTCTGGGGGCGCTTTTCGCGCTGACGGCGGTCATCTGGATCACCCAGAGCCTGCGCGACTTCGATTTGCTGACGTCGAAGGGACAGACAATCTTCGTGTTCCTGCACGCCACCGGCCTCGTGGTGCCTTCGCTGGTCACCGTCATCGCGCCGCTTGCCCTGTTCGGCGCCGCGGTTTTCACGCTGAACCGCCTCAACGCCGACAGCGAACTGATCGTCATGAGCGCTTCGGGCGTTTCACCCGGAAGATTGTTGCGGCCCTTTCTCGTATTGACGCTGGCCGTCAGTCTTGCCGTTGGCGCCCTGTCTTTATGGATCGTACCGTGGAGTTTTGCCGAACTTCGCAACATCATCATGAAGGTCAGGGCGGACTTTCTCTCCCGGGTCGTGCGCGAAGGCCAATTCACGACCCTCGATCAGGGGCTGGTGTTTCACTACCGGGAACGGGCTCCCGGCGGGGGTCTCAACGGAATTTTTATTCAGGACCGGCGCAACCCGGCGGACGTGCGGACCTATATCGCTGAAACCGGTCGTAATATCGAAGATTCCGGCCAGAATTTCCTGATTCTCGAGAAGGGCAGCCTGCAACGTCAAACGCGCGCCGAGCGCGACCCGATCCTGGTGGAGTTCCGGTCCTACGCCGTCGATCTCGCGCAATTTGGCGGCGAAGGGGAAGGCGCGCCGCTGAAGCCGCGCGAGCGCAGCACGGCAAACCTCTTTTCACCGAATCTCGACGACACCTATGTGCAACGCAATCTGGGGGCGATTCGATCCGCGCTGCACGACCGTTTGATCGACCCGCTCTATGCGCTGGTTTTTGGCCTGGTCGGGTTTGCCTCGCTGGCGCGGCCGCGCACCACCCGGCAGGGACGCGGCATGGCAATCACCGCAGGCCTCGCCGCAGTCGTCGGACTGCGCGTTGGCGGGTTTGGCCTTGCCGCGCTCGCGGCGCGCGAGCCCTGGGCTGTCTGGGCCATGTACACCCTTCCCCTCGCCGCGATTCTGGTGTCCTGCTGGATCGCATTTGGCGACCCGATGGCCTTGCTGGGACGCGGGGCGAAAATATCGCCAGCGCTCCGGCAAGCGGCGGGGTGAAGCATGGTCGGCCGCACACTCGGACTTTACCTGTCGAAACGTTTTCTATTCGCGATCAGCGCCGTATTCGCATGCCTGTTTGGCGTGGTTTTTTTGATCGATTTCGTCGAAATGTTAAGGCGTACCAGTGGATTACCAGAAATTTCGACGCTTTTTGTCGCCTGGCTCACACTACTGCGCGCCCCCGCCGTTGGCGAACAGATGCTCCCCTTCGTGGTTCTGGCGGGCGCAATGTTCGCCTTTATCAGCCTTTCGCGGCGGCTGGAGCTCGTCATTGCACGCGCCGCCGGGGTTTCGGTCTGGCAGTTTCTGGCGCCGCCCGTGCTGATCGTGCTGGGATTGGGGATCGCATCGGTCACGCTTTATAATCCGATGTCGGCCCGCTTCACGGAACGGGCCGACAAAATTGAAACGGAGATTTTCCGGGCCGGGCGGCTGCAAACCGATACCAGTCTGTGGCTGCGTCAGCGCAGTATCGACGGGCAGGCGATTTTGCGCGCCGAACATTCCAGCGACGCCGGTATGAAACTCGCAGTCGTGACGGCCTTCGTCTATGATCCCAATGGCGTATTCGTCGAGCGAGTCGAGGCGGCTTCGGCAAATCTGCAACCAGGTTTTTGGGACATGAAGGACGCGCGCGTCACGGCTCCCGAGGAAGCCCCGCTGGCGGTTGGCTCTTACCTGCTGGCGACCAACCTCACAGCCGAACAGGTCATCCAGTCGTTTGTGGCGCCTGACGCCATTTCCTTCTGGAACCTGCCGGCCGTTACCCGTCGCACCGAACTTGCGGGCCTTGATTCCAATCGATACTGGCTGCGCTACCAGTCGCTTCTGGCCCGGCCGCTTCTTTTGGTCGCCATGGTTTTGATTGCGGCGAGCTTTTCGTTAAGATTTTTTCGAATTGGCGGCGTGGTGCGGATGCTGGCGGGTGGCGCGTTGGCCGGGTTCGTGCTTTACGTTGTCACCAAGCTGGTTGGCGATCTGGGCGGGGCGGGTCTCCTGAGCGCGCCTTTCGCCGCCTGGTCGCCGGCTGTCATAGGGAGCCTGTTGGGAACACTGGTTTTGTTGCATCAGGAGGATGGTTGATGGGTCGGCTCTCCGACCCCGGGTATTTTGCGTCGCGTGGATCGGCTGGATCCGCGACGGCGAAGCTGTGCCGTGTCGCCCTGATGCTTGCGGTCTGTCTGAGCCCGGCCCTTCCGGTTGCCGCCCAGACCCTCAACGACAGATTTGCGGAACGCGGCAGCGGCGTGGGAGCCGGCGGCAAGGACCGGATGCTCGTCGAGGCCGGCGAGATGATCTACGACCGCACGAAAAACGTCGTCGAGGCCCGCGGCAACGCGCAAGTTTATTATCAGGGCCGCACCCTGCAGGCCGACCGGATTATCTATGACCGGGACAAGAACCGTGTCTACGCCGAGGGCAAGGCGCGGATGACCGAACGCGACGGCACCGTCGCCTACGCCACCCGGTTTGAACTGACCGACAATTTCAAGGACGGCTTTATCGACAGCCTGCGCGCGGACACCCCCGATAAAACACATTTTTCGGCGGCGCGGGCCGAGCGCACCGGCGGCGATGTGACGGTCATGGACCGCGGCATCTATACAGCGTGCGAGGCCTGCAAGGACGATCCAACCAAACCGCCGTTCTGGCAGGTGCGCGCCAAGCGCATCATTCACAACAATACCGAGCGCACGGTTTATTACGAGGATGCGACTCTCGACATCTGGGGCCATCCAATCGCCTGGCTGCCGTATTTTTCGGCGGCGGACCCCAGCGTCACCCGCAAGAGCGGGATTCTGACGCCGCGTTTTTCCATTGGCTCGACCCTGGGCGCGGGCGTGTCCGTGCCTATCTTCTGGGCGATGGCCCCCCATTACGACCTGACGGTGACGCCGACCTTCTATGCAAAACAAGGCCTGTTCGGCATTGCCGAATGGCGCCACCAACTGGCAACCGGCTCCTATCACATCCGCGCCTCCGGCATTTTCCAGAACAACGCCAAAGCTTTCGCGATCCCGCCCTTCGGCGCGGGCGACAAGCCCTTCCGCGGCTCTCTGGAGACATGGGGCAATTTCTATATCAACGACAAATGGCGTTTCGGCTGGGACGTCACCATGCTGTCGGACCGCTGGTTTCCGTCGGACTACAAAATACCAACGGACAATCTGTCGTCGAACTTTTTTCGCGAGGCGACGTCCAGCCTCTACCTGACCGGACAAGGCGACCGCGGCTATTTCGACCTGCGCAGCTATTATTTCAAAGGCCTCAGCCGCGTCGATCTGCAGGACCAGCAGCCGCTGGTGGCGCCGGTTCTCGACTACAACAAGGTCATTCCGCTGAAGCCGGAATGGACCGGCGGCATCGGCGGGCAAATCGAGATCGACGCCAACCTGCTGCATTTGCGACGTGAGCTTGCGGCGTTCCAGTCGACCGGCGCGCGCACGCTCGACAATCAGTACGGCCTTTACGATGTCTGCACGACCTACAACCGCGTCAATTGCCTGGTGCGCGGCGTCGGCGGCGATTACACGCGCGCGACCTTGAACCTGTCGTGGAAACGGCAATTCATCGACCCGCTGGGTCAGGTCTGGACGCCGTTCCTGTTCGCCCACGCCAACGGAATGCTGCTGACGCTCAATCAGACGAATTCGCAGACTTTTGTCGCGCCCGTCGCGGTCCCGCCCGCCGCGCAACTGCCCAATTCCTTGATCAGCAACGCCGCGCAAGGCACGTTCTTCGGCAACCAGACCAACGCCTGGCGCGGCAGCACCGTGCCCGGCGTCGGGCTTGAATACCGCTATCCCCTCGTCATGCGCATGGGTTCGACCACGCATGTTTTTGAACCGATAGTCCAGATTATCGCGCGGCGCAGCGAACCTGCCTCGCAGTCCCTCGTCAACGAGGACGCGCAGAGCCTCGTGTTCGACGACAGCAACCTGTTTCAATGGAACAAATATTCAGGCTACGACCGTTTCGAAGGCGGCACACGGGTCAATTATGGCGGCCAGTACACGGTCACCTTTGAGCGCGGCGGCTATTTCAACGCCATGGTCGGACAATCGCGTCAATTGGAAGGCCGCAATTCCTACGCGACGCCGGACGCCGCCAATATCGGACTTTCCTCCGGCCTCGACACGCGCAAATCCGACGTCGTCACGCGTTTCGCCATTGCGCCCAATTCACAATTCGCCTTCATCGCCAAGACGCGTTTCGATCCGGCGAAAAACGCGCTGCGCCGTCTCGACCTGATCGGGAGCGCCAAATTCGGCGCGCTCGACACGACGCTGCAATACGCCCGCTACGACGCCCAGCCCGTGCTCGGTTTCGAAAAGCGCCGCGAGGGCCTGTCGGCGGCGTTCAAGTACAAGGTGGATCAGAATTACTTCTTGTCGAGCAACGTGATTTTCGATCTGTCGCGCCAGCTTTACAACGGAACGCCCGGGGTCGTGGGCAACGCCGGCCTGTTCACTGTCGCGGGCCTCGGCGTCGGGCTCGGCTACATCGACGACTGCACGAGCTTCTCGATCAACTACACCAGCGCCTATCAGGACAAGGGAGCCGGCGTTCCCGTCCGCAATCAAACGCTGGCTTTCCAGTTGCAATTACGCACCCTCGGCGATACCCGCATCACCTCGTCGCTTGGCAATTCCAGCGCGCAGGACGGCCTGAACACCACGGGGCGATGAAAGCCCTGTCCTTGCTTGAAATCGGATGGACATGAACAAGAAACTTTCGTTTTTGACCGGCCTTCTGTATCTTGGCCTTGCCGTTCCCCTCATTCTGACGACAGGCGCGCCCGCGATGGCGCAGGCGGTTGTCGCCTCCGTCAACGACGATCCCGTCACCAACATCGACATCGATCAGCACACCCGCATTCTGCGCGTCCTGCGCCGCAACGCCACGCGCGAGGCGGCCCTGGAGAGCATCTACGAAACGCGCCTCAAACTCATCGAGCTTTCGAAATACAAGCTCACTCCTTCCGATCAGGACATCGGTTTCGCGCTGTCGGCCACCGCCAACGGCTTGAAGTTGCAGCCGCAACAATTGCTCGTGGCGCTGCAGCGCGCCGGCGTCACCGACGACCAGTGGAAACAGAAGTGGAAGGCGGACGCCGGCTGGGCCCAGTTCATCCGCGCGCTCAACCGCACGCTCGAAGTCAGCGAAAACGAAGTGCGCGGCGAACTCGCCCGGCAGGGCAAGAGCAAATCCACCGAATACACCCTGCGCCAGGTGATCCTGGTGGTTCCCAACGGCGCGGGCGGCGGCGTGCTGCAAGGGCGCCTTCAGGAAGCGCAGCAATTGCGAGCCAAATTCGCCGACTGCAACACCGGCGTCGAAGCCGCGCGCGCCACGCGCGACACGGTGGTCAATGCGCCGCTCCGGCGTTCGGCGTCGGCATTGACCCCGCAATTGATCAAAATGCTCGACCAGACCGCGGTCGGCAAACTGACGCAGCCGACCCGCGGCGCGCAGGGCGTTGAAATGCTCGCGGTCTGCGACAAGGCGAGCCGCGAAGACACCGCCGCAGCCGATAGCGTGCGCAACGAAATCCTGACAAAGCGGCTCGAAGGCGAGTCCAATCGGCGTTATCAGGACGTGCGCGCCAAAGCGGTTATCGTGCGGAAATAACGCCGAACAGTGAATGGAACAGCATGGCGAGCCCGCAGGCATCACAGGCAAAGCCGCTGGCGCTGACGCAGGGCGATCCATCCGGCATCGGGCTTGAGATCGCCTGCAAGACGTGGCTGTCGCGCACACCCGACTCGCCCCCGTTCTTTCTGCTCGCCGATCCCGATCATCTCGCGCGACACGCCCAAGACCTCGGCTTTCAAATTCCCGTTGAAACGGCGGCGCCCAGCCAGGCGGCGAAGGTTTTCGCGCATGCCTTGCCCGTCCTGGCGCTGCGCTCAAAAGTGCGCGGCGCGCCGGGCGCTCCTGATCCGCGCGATGCGCCGGCGACGCTTGAATCGATAGAACGCGCGGTCGCCTGCGTGCGCGCCGGCGAGGCGGGCGCCGTCGTCACCAATCCCATCGCCAAGGATGTTCTATACAAGGCCGGGTTTCGCCATCCCGGCCACACCGAATGGCTGGGCGAACTGGGCGAGCGCAATTGGAACACGGGGCCTTTGCTGCCGGTCATGCTGTTGTGGTCGCCGTTGCTCGCGGTCGTGCCCGTCACCGTCCATGTGTCGCTCAGCCGCGCCATCGCGGAATTGACGACGAAGAAGATCGTCGAAACCGCGCGCGTGACGGCCAGGGACATGTGTGAAAAATTCGGGCTCGCGACGCCGCGCCTCGCCATCGCCGGGCTCAATCCGCACGCGGGTGAAAACGGCTCGATGGGACGCGAGGATATCGAAATCGTGGCGCCCGCCGTGGAAATTCTCCGCGCGGAGGGTTTTGACGTTCGTGGACCGCTGCCGCCCGATACAATGTTCCACGCGGCGGCGCGGGCGCGTTACGACGTGGCCATCTGCATGTACCACGATCAAGCGTTGATCCCGCTCAAGACCCTCGCCTTCGACACTGGCGTCAATACGACCCTTGGCTTGCCGTTTGTGCGGACATCGCCCGATCACGGCACGGCTTTTGATATCGCCGGCAAGGGCCTCGCCGATCCCGCCAGTCTCATGGCGGCGCTCAATCTTGCGGCGCGACTTGTGGCCGGCGCGAAACATTGAGCGGCGTCGATGATCTGCCGCCGCTGCGCGATGTCGTCCAAAGGTTCGCTCTCGCGCCGAAGAAATCGTTGGGGCAGAATTTTCTGTTCGATCTCAATCTCACCGCGAAGATCGCGCGCGCGGCGGGACCGCTTGAGGGCGTGACTTTCGTCGAGATCGGGCCAGGGCCCGGCGGACTGACGCGCGCTCTGCTTGCAGGAGGCGCGGCGCGGGTGATCGCGGTCGAGACGGACGAGCGCTGCATCGCGGCGCTCAGTGAAATCCAGGCCGTCGCGGGCGGGCGGCTGGAAGTCATTCATGGCGATGCCATGACGCGGGATCTGAGTAAAATCGCCGCTCCTTTCGCGGCGGGACCGGTTCGGATCTGCGCTAATCTGCCCTACAATATCGGCACGGCCCTGCTTGTGAGCTGGCTCGAAAGCGAGCCGTGGCCGCCCTGGTTCGATCGCCTGACCCTCATGTTTCAACGCGAAGTCGCTGAACGCGTTGTCGCGACGCCGGGACAGCGCGCCGATTATGGCCGGCTCGGCGTGCTCGCGGGATGGCGGACGCAGGCGCGCATTCTGTTCGACGTGCCGGCAACCGCCTTCACGCCGGCGCCGAAGGTCACGTCCTCCGTGGTGGAATTGATCCCGCGCGCGGAGCCCCTGCCTTGCGAGGGGCGGCTCCTGTCAGACGTCGCACGGGCGGCATTCGGACAGCGGCGCAAAATGCTGCGGCAATCGCTGAAGGCGCTGGCGGGGGCCGGAAATCCTGTCGATGTCGCGGCGCTGCTGGCGCGCGCGGGGATCGCGGCGACCAGGCGCGCGGAGGAGGTTCCCGTGGAAGGCTTTGTCGCGCTGGCGCGGGCGCTGCAAGAAAACAATCAGCTCCAGGGCGCGGTCTCGCCCGTCTCGTAAACGCGCCAGGACAGCGCGCCCGCTTTGGCGACCACGAATTCTCCGGACTTCGCCTTGGCGATCAGGTGTTTGAACACCTGCGGCTTGCGCCAGTCGTTGGGGCGTTTGGGATCGCAGACGGCCTGATATTGCTCGCTGTCCGGATCGGTCATCAGGATGGTCCCGACCCGGTCGGGTTTCAACGCCACGGGAATATCGCGCTCCGTCAGCCAATCGCATTCGAAATCGCGGCAAACCTGCGGGCGCGCCGCGTAGATGGCGCAGCCAACCGGCGAACACCAGTTCGAACACAGGGGGCCCGCGTCTTTCTTGAGCTCTTCAATGGTGAGGATCTTGCAACACATATTGCAGGACCCACAGGATCTTCCGGGAACAGCGGACATGCGACCTCGACAGACAACGAATCGTGACCAGCACTTTCCAGGGCCGGCGCCGGCAAAGCAATGGCGCGCCTGATGTCATGTACAGGTATTGGCGGCGGGGACCCTATTGACACAAAGCGCGCGCCGGCGTTCCTGCCCTCGATTTGAAACGGTTTGCAGGATTTTCGCGCATGGCAAACGCTTTTGTTTTCCCCGGCCAGGGCTCGCAGGCCGTCGGCATGGGCAAAGCCCTCGCAGAGACCTTCGAGCCGGCGCGGCGCGTCTTCGCCGAGGTCGATGAAGCATTGTCGCAGAAGCTCTCCCGTCTCATGTTCGAGGGGCCGGAGGCGGAACTCACCCTGACCGCCAACGCGCAACCAGCGCTGATGGCCGTCAGCATTGCGGTTGTGCGCGTATTGCAGGCCGAAGCGGGCCTCGATCTCGCGCGTGAGGCCAAATTCGTCGCCGGGCATTCGCTTGGCGAATATTCGGCGCTGGCGGCGGCGGGATCGATTTCGCTCGCGGACACGGCGCGGTTGCTGCGCCAGCGCGGCGAGGCCATGCAGGCCGCGGTTCCCGTTGGAGAAGGCGCCATGGCGGCGATACTCGGGCTTGAGTTCGGGCCCGTAGCCGCCGTTGCGAGCGAAGCGGCGCGGCAGCTGCATCTCGACGCCGCCGTATGTCAGGCCGCCAACGACAATGGCGGCGGCCAGGTGGTGATTTCCGGCAGCAAGGCAGCCGTCGAGAAGGCGATGGAGCTTGCAAAGCTGGCGGGCGCCAAACGCGCGATTTTGCTGAGCGTATCCGCCCCCTTCCATTGCGCGCTGATGTATCCGGCGGCCGAAGTCATGAGCATTGCGCTGGCGCGGATCGATATCAAGCCGCCCTGCGTGCCGCTCGTCGCAAATGTGCTGGCCGCGCCCATCATCGATCCCGCCGATATCCGGCGGCGGCTGGTCGAACAGGTGACCGGCACCGTGCGCTGGCGCGAATCCATCGCCTTCATGGCAGGGGCTGGCGTGACGAATATCTACGAACTCGGCGCGGGCAAGGTTCTGTCCGGCCTCGTCAAGCGCATCGCCGACACCGCCACTGGTCACGCCATCGGCGCGCCGGTCGATGTGGAGGCATTCAAGTCCCGCGCCAGGCCCTGAGGCCGCGCGCAACATGATCGAAAGGATACCCGCATGTTCGACCTCACCGGGCTCAACGCCCTCGTCACCGGCGCGACCGGCGGTCTCGGCGGCGCCATCGCGCGGGCTTTGCACAACCAGGG
>JANYDZ010000612.1 GCA_025363375.1 Hyphomicrobiales bacterium | reverse complement strand
GCGTCGTCAAAGGACGTCATCGAACGCGCCAAGCGGGTCATCGAGCCGTAAGCGTCAGGTTGGCGAGAACCTGGCTTTCAGCAGACAAAAGAAGACGAGGACGAGACCCGACGAGGCCGCCGAGAACATCACAATGCGGTTGGTCTCGTTGACGCCGGTCATGGGTCCCTGGTTCTGGGCGACGACGACGCCGACGATGGCTCCGAGGAGAATCAGAATGCCGTTGCCGATCATGCCAAAGCCGCGGTCGTTCAGAACCTTGTCGAGCAACAATCCCGCCACCGTCGCCGCGACGGTCAGGAAGAAGCCGAGGATCATCAGATCGCCGCCGCTGTGGTAATCTATGAAAGCGCGCAGAACATGCATGGCTTGCCTCTTTAACGGCGCACATTCCCCCGGCGACAGGATAGCAAAATCCAGCCGCGGGCGTCCGGTTTACTGTCGGGAGGGTTAACAAACCGTTGCGAAGGCGCGGATCACGCCGTTTCGAGGCTGACCGCGCCAAAGCCTTCGAGTTCCGCCGCCAGCTGCATCGGCGTTGTCATAGCCTTCATCGGCGTGAGGCTGCCGAGCGTCACCACCTGTCCCGCCTTCAGGCCGCCGAGATGATCGCATTGCGCATTGGCCCAATCGACCATCGGCGCGAGCGGATCGCCCTTGCCGTGGCCGCCGCGCCGGTCGTTGGCGATTTCGTCGCCCATCCAGAATTTGCAATGCAAACCTGCGAGATCGAGCTTGCGGAAATCCTTCGCCACGGGGCCGAGCACATAACCGATATTGCCGAGGTCGTCGGCCAGATTGAGCGCGAAGGGCGCGTCCTTCGGCGGGATGCGGCGCTCGATGAGCTCGATGCCCAGCAGCATTTCGGCGCAGGCGTCGAGAACGTCGTCGCGCGTGTAAGGCTTGCCGGGTCGTTTGGGCAGGTCTCGTTTGGGCAGGTCGCGGCCAAGCCGCACGGCGATCTCGATTTCCGGAATCATCGGCCGCCCGGGCCGCAATTCGAACCGCGCGCCGCTGGCGATGAAGCCCGACGCGTGCATCGGCGCGCCCATGGGGGTTCCCGATTTCGGATCGTGCCCGACTTTCCAGCCGCCGACGACGGCGCCAAGCGCTTGCAGCACCGCGGCCTGAATGGGATAGGCGTCGACAAGCTCGGTCGGCGCGCCCTCAAGCGAGACTTCGCCGCGCGTGCGGCGCGCGTGGACCAGGCGTTCGATCAGGGATGTCATGGGCGCTTCTCCAGGCTGCGCAGATCCGGCAGGAACACGACCAGCAGGCCGATCAGCGGCAGGAAAGAACAGATCTGATAGACCGCCGCGATGCTGGTGAGATCGGCGACGCGGCCCAGCACGGCGGCGCCGATGCCGCTGACGCCGAACGACAGTCCGAAAAAGACGCCGGCGACAAGACCGGATTTTCCGGGCAACAACTCCTGCGCGTAAACGACGATCACCGAGAAGGTCGAGGCGATGACGACGCCGACGCACATGACCAGCACAAGCGTCATCCGCAAATCGGCGTAGGGCAGGGCCAGCGAGAAGGGCAACGCGCCGAGCATTGAAAACCACAACACGGCGCGGCGTCCAAACCGGTCGCCCAGCGGCCCGCCGAGAAAGGTGCCGGCGGCGACCGCCGCGGCGAAGGCGAACAGCATCATTTGCGCTTCGCGCACGCTCACGTGAAACCGCTCGATCGCGTAGAACTGGAAGTAGCTTGTGATGCTCGAGACATAGAAGCCCTTGGCGAAGCTCAGCGACACGAGCACCGCGATCGCCGCGACGACAGTGTTGCGCGACAGGCCGAGTTCGGGCCGCGCCTTGGCCGGGCGCGCGGCGCGTTCGGCCTGCCGGGCCGCGTACCAATGGCCGATTTGAGCGAGGATCAGCGCCGCGAGCAGGGCCGCGCCGGCGAACAGCGCGACGCTTTTTTGTCCCCACGGCAGGATGATGAAAGCCGCCATCAACGGGCCGACGGCGCTGCCGACGTTGCCGCCCACCTGAAACACCGATTGGGCGAGGCCAAAGCGCCCGCCGGAGGCCATGCGCGCCACGCGCGAGGCCTCGGGGTGAAAGATCGCCGAGCCGCAGCCGATCAGCGCCACAGAGACGAGCAGCCAGGCGTAAGTGCCGGCCAGCGACAGCGACACCAGACCGGCGAGCGTGAAGCCCATGCCGAAGACGAGCGAATAGGGCTTGGGCCGCAGGTCGGTGTAGAGCCCGACGGCTGGCTGAAACAGGCAGGCGGCCATCATGTAGGTGAGGGTAATGATCCCGATCTCGGTGAAATCGAGATGGAAGTTCTCTTTCAGGATTGGATAAATGGCGGGCACAAGCGCCTGCATCATGTCGTTCAGCAGATGGCAGAAGCTCATCGACAACAGAATGGGCCAGGCCGTCGCCGCAGCCTGCGAAGCCGCGGCGGGCGCCGCGGCCATGGCGGGCGCGTCGATCTGTGTCATGCAATGCCTCTCGTGCGCAGCGTTGATCCGGGATACGCCGCCGCGCCGTCCGCGACAAGCGGGTCTTGCTGCCGGTCTTGCTGCCGGTCTTGCGGCGGGACCACGCCTGTGTCCCAATAAGGCCGTGGCCCGAACCGCGCGGCGAGGCCTGCAACCGGGTGACCGCCAGATTGGCCTCCTCAAGGTCCGTCAGCACCCGCGCCGGCGACGGACTGGCGATCACGGGCGAATGGCGGGTCCAGATCGACTGCGGCGACAAATCGGAGTTTCTCCTGTTCGATTTGCCGTGATCCTTCGCTCCCCATAGGATGCCGCGGGAAGCAAGGCTGGCGGAGGAAAGCAATGTGGCCGGGAAGACGCCTGTCGTTTCTGGCGTGTTCGCTCTTTCTCGCCGCGCCCGCCGTCGCTGAAACGCCGGCTGAATTCTTCGCCGGCAAGACGATTTCCATCTATGTCGGCTTTGGCCCCGGCGGCGGTTACGACGCCTATGCGCAATTGTTGTCGCGCTTCATGGCGGCGCATATTCCCGGCGCGCCCTCCATCATCGTGAAACACATGCCCGGCGCCGATTCCATGGTGCTGATGAACTGGCTCGCGAATATCGCGCCGCGCGACGGGACCGCCTTCGGCATCGTCGCGAGCGGCGTGCCGGTGTCGCCGCTGATTGGTCAGAGCGAGCAGAAGGCGGTCGCCAAATTCGACGCGCGGCGGCTGGGCTGGCTGGGCAGTCTTGAGAAATTCAACGCGATAGCCATCGCGTGGCATGCGAGCGGCTTTCGTTCGCTTGCGGACGTCAAGGCGCGCGAATTCCGCTTCGCCTCGGCCGGGGCGGCCAGCGGCGGCGAGGTTTACGCCAAGATGCTCAACGAGACGATCGGCACAAAATTC
>JANYDZ010000549.1 GCA_025363375.1 Hyphomicrobiales bacterium | reverse complement strand
TTCATCCCGATGTCCCGGGGATCGGGATTGACGAAGGACACGACGACCATGCCGCCGACGATGAGCACGGGCAGAAACAGCCAGGGCAATCCGAGCGGATCGCCGCCTGTGTAGGTCGCCAGCAACTCGGCGCAGGACACGAGGATCGGAGAGAGCGCCAGGCCAAACAGCGACCCCAGCGCCACGTAGCCCAAAGCCTGCGCGCGCATCCGCGGAGGATACATGTCGGCGGCGCCGACGCGCATCTGCTGCGAGGCGTTCATGCCCATGCCGAAGATGAGCAGCGCAAAGGCGAAGAGCGCAATGCTGCGCAAATACATGGCGTCCGCCAGCATCAGAGTGCCAACGAGAGCGAGGACGAGTCCGAACTGAATGCCGGGTTTGCGTCCATAAGTGTCGGTGATTTTGCCGATGGGATAGGCGACGAGAAAGCGGCTGAGGCCGATGAGGCCGACCGAAAGCCCGGCGAGGCCGGCGGAGCCCGTGAGGCTCTGCACCATCAAGGGGCCAAAGCCGTAAGCGAATTGCATGCCCGCGCCGGAGAAGGAGAGGGACAGGGCGAACAGCGCGGTATTGCGCTTGATGAGGGGAGGGATTTTTGTGGTCATTGTGGGGCAGGGTGTAGCGCGGATTTTGCGGGGCGTAAAATGCGCAGGGGAGAGGGATGGTCCGGTGTTTTGCGAGATCGCGACGGAGGCGATTGACCCGGAGCTGTCTTCGAGCAAAAACGCGTCAGCTCGTCAAAAGGCGAGACTTATGGAACGGCGATTCAGGGTCGCATTTGCGGGTGTTTTGAGAAGTCAGGTGGCGCAACTCAACCGAAACGTCCTCCGGCAACACTCAGGGTGTCTTGAAGCCAGCCGCCTCTTTGCGTCCGCTCGATAAACCGGCGCGTCCCTCTACCTCACCAGACCCGCGATCTTCTCCACCACCGACATCGGCGTGGCGTAAACCTTCTTCACGAAGGCCGCTACATATTCGCCGTCGCGGGGGTCGACTTCGAGTTGCTGTTTATGCGCGTCGGCGACGAATTCGGGATCGCGCATGGTCGCCATGAAAGCATCCTGCAACATTTTCGCGCGCTCGGGCGCCATGCCGGGCGGGGCGATGAAGGGGCGGCTGAGGCCTTCGCCGGCGAGCAGGAATTCGAGCGCGGTTCTGTCTTCCGCGTTGTTTGCGAGATCGGGGACGAAGGGGACCTCCTTCAGGCGCGGGTTGGGCGCGGCGCCGCCCTGCATGAGGATGACGGCTTTGCCGCTGGCGATCCAGTCGGGCTTGCGCAGGGCGATGCTTTCCAGACTCTGGCAAACGCCGTCGAGTTCGCCGCCCTCGATGGCGTGGAAAATGCTCGGGGTCGAAGGGAAGCCGGCGACGGCGCGAAATTTCATGCCCAGCAGCGCCGCGAAGGTTTTGGGCCAGTTGTAAGTCATGTTGCCGGGACCCGTCGTGCCGACGATCAATTCGTTGTCGTAGAGATCGGCGGCCTTGCGGACTTTAGCCTGCGGGCGATCCACGGCGATGCAGATATAGGTTTCCGTTGTCGGCATGCCGACCCAGGTGAATTTCGCCGCGTCGAAAAGCGCGCCCGCCGCGCCGGTGATGGTGCCGAGAAAAGCGGGACCGGGCAGGACCGCCACCGTTGATCCATCCTTTGGCGCGAGATTGTAGATGTTGTTGGCGGCGACGAAGCCGCCGGCGCCGGGCATGTTCTGCACGACGACGTTGGGCTCGCCCGGCAGATGCCGGCTCATGTGCCTGGCGATGACGCGCGCCCAAACATCGAAGCCGCCGCCAACGCCAGATCCGATAATGATGGTGAAGGTTTTGCCCGCGAGGCTTTGTGTTTGCGACGCGACAAGGCGCGGATTCGCGAATACCGCCGCGAACAAGCAGGCCGCTGTTGCGCCAAGTCGCCCGCTTGTCATGTCCCGGTCCCTTCATTGCCCTCAGCCTCGACGATTTGGAGTTCAAGCGCAAGACAGGTCGGGCAGACAGGGCGGGCGGCATGCAGGGTTGGGCGCGCGCGGCTGGGCGCGTTCGGCTTGCAAGGCGGCGTTGGGCGGGGCATATCTGACGAGCAACATTCTCAATCGCGATATCGCGACGTTGCCCGCGTCCGCAAGCAAGACATCAAGCACGGCGCATTTCGGTTGTGTTTGACGTCGGGGCATCGCGAGGCGCTCAGGGGAGGATCGAATGAAGTCGGGCTGCGTGCGCGCGCAAGCGCCATTTGCAAACGCGCCGCGTCGTTTCGCGGGATTGATGTTTTTGCTGGCGGCGTCGCCGGCGCCGCACGTGCTGGCGCAAACCGCCGATCCCTCGATCATTGGCGTGACGACCGTCAATGTGGATCCAGGCGCCGCAGACAAGACCGTCGAGCTTCTTCAGGTCTATCGCGCCGCCGCGCTCAGGCAGGCGGGCAATGGCGAAGTCCTGGTGCTGCGGGAAATCAACTGGCCCAACCGTTTCGTCATGTACGAATCCTGGAAAGGACAAGCGAATTACGACGACAATGAAGGGTCTCCGCAAACCCTCGGGCTGCGCGAGGCGCTTCGCCTTCTCGAAGGTTCGATCGACCGGCGCAACTATCACGTCATCTCGAAAGCGCCGCCGAAGCCGGCGGCGGCGGGCGCGCTTTACGCCGTGCTGCATCTTGATGTTTTTCCGCCGGGACTGCCCGCAAAACTTGAGGCCGGGCGGGAAGTGTCGGC
>JANYDZ010000543.1 GCA_025363375.1 Hyphomicrobiales bacterium | reverse complement strand
CGCCCGCAGCCGTCGGCGTGTTTCATTCATGACTTCGTCCGTGCTCCAGACCATGTCCAGAAAAATTTCGGGGATGGGCCGTGTCATCCCCACGAGGCCATAGCCGCCATCCTCCGCAGGCAAAAAGACCGCGTCGGCGCCATCGTTTAGGGCGTCGACGCAAGCGCGCAGGTGAGCGCGACTGATCGAGGGGCAATCCGTGCCGACAAGCAGGGTGGGCGCGCCCGCGGCCGCGGAGAAAACCGCGAGCATTCTTTCCCCCAGATTGCCATCGGCTTGCCCCGCCAGACCGACGCCAAACCGGCGCGAACAAAGTTGAAAATACGCATGCTCAATAGGCCCGGCGCACCACAACGAGACGGGGCCGAGCCCGGTCCGCGTCGCCGTCTCGAGCATGTGCTCGACGAGCTTTTCGTGCAGTTTCGACGCGCCTTCCGCGCCCAGCCTCGGAATCAGCCGCGTTTTCACTTCGCCGGGGATGGGAGCGCGGGCAAATACCGCGATGGCGCACTCATTTTTCATGCGGGGCGTAACCATAGAGCAAAGCGAGCTTTTTCGGGTCGGCGCCGAAATAATACGCCGCCCGTAGGCGCCACATCAGCAAAATCACGCGCAAAACGCCATGCTTATTCCACCGTCGTCCCGATGTGTTCACGCGCGCGGAAAGGCACAAAGGCGCGCCGCGTTTCTTCATGGCCGCGCAAAACGCGATATCTTCCATCAGCGGTTGCTCGGGAAACCCGCCGACGGCGTGAAAATCCGCCGCGCGCGCGAAAATCGCCTGATCTCCCGTCGCGATGCCGGTCAGCCGCGACCGCAGGTTCATCAAGAAGGCGATCACGCGCAGCATTTTTGGCGCGCCTTCGATGGCGACGTCGAACCGGCCCCAACACGCGCCGCTTTTCGCGAGCCCATCAATGACGAGGCGATCGGCGTCCGGCGGCAATCGCGTGTCCGCGTGCAGGAACAGCAGAATGTCGCCGCCCGCCTGCGCCGCTCCCGCGTTCATTTGCCAGGCGCGCCCGCGTGGCGCGGTCACAACAAGATCGCAGCGCGGCGCGGCCCTCGCGGCGGTATCGTCGCGGCTGCCGCCGTCGACGACGATCAGTTCTTGTCCGCTGGCGCGTAAACCGCGCAACGCGTCAAGCCCGGCCTCGATCCCCGGCGCTTCATTCAAAACCGGTACGATGATCGACAGGCGCGTGGACATTTCGGCGCCCTCAGTCGATCACGCCGAATAAAGCTTCGCGTAGGCGTCGCGCAGCACGTTTTTCTGCACCTTGCCCATGGCGTTGCGCGGGAGATCGTCGACGAATATCACGCGCTTGGGTTGCTTGAATTTGGCCAACCGCTCGGCAAGCGCCGAAATCACCGCCTTTTCGTCGAGCGTCGACGCCTTGTCCTTCACCACGACCGCCGTCACGGCCTCGCCAAAATCAGCGTGCGCGACGCCGATCACCGCGCTCTCGATCACGCCGGGCACGGCGTCGATCTCGTCTTCGACTTCCTTGGGATAAACGTTGAAGCCTCCGGAGATCACCAGATCTTTTCCTCGCCCGACAATGTGCACATAGCCGCGCTCGTCGATCTTGCCGAGATCGCCGGTGATGAAAAAACCATCGGGTTTGAATTCCGCCGCGGTCTTCTCCGGCATTTTCCAATAGCCCTTGAAAACGTTCGGGCCCTTCACCTCGATCATGCCGATTTCGCCCTGCGGGGTCGCCGCGCCGGTTTCCGGATCCATGATGCGCGCGCTGACGCCCGGCAACGGAAAGCCCACTGTGCCTGCGACGCGGTCGCCGTCGTAGGGATTGGACGTGTTCATGTTCGTTTCGGTCATTCCGTAGCGCTCGAGAATATTGTGTCCTGTGCGCGCCTTCCACTCGCGGTGCGTTTCAGCGAGCAGCGGCGCGGAACCCGAGATGAACAGCCGCATGTGTTTCGTCGCGTCGCGCGTTAGTCCCGGATGTTGCAAAAGCCGCGTGTAAAACGTGGGCACGCCCATCATCGATGTGGCGCGCGGCATCAGCTTCATGATGGCGTCGCCATCGAGTTTGGGCAGAAACAGCATCGTACCGCCTGCGAGCAACATGGTGTTCGTCGCCACGAACAGTCCGTGGGTGTGATAGATCGGCAGCGCGTGGATCAACACGTCCATGTCGGAGTAGCGCCAGTAGTCGACCAGCGCCCGGGCGTTCGAAGCGAGATTGTCATGGCTCAACATCGCGCCCTTGGAACGCCCCGTTGTGCCGGACGTGTAAAGGATCGCCGCGAGATCGTCGGGCCCGCGCTCGACATCGCAGAAGGTCGCGGCCGCCGCCGAAAAACGCTCCATCAACGTGCCGTCGCGCTTGACTCCGAGCGTCTCCACATGCGCGACCCCGGCCCGGGTGGCGACGGCGGCGAGCTTGTCGCGGTTGCCGGGCTCGCATACAAAAACGCGCGGCTTCGCGTCGCCCAGAAAATATTCGATTTCCGCCGGCGTATAGGCGGTGTTGAGCGGCAGAAACACCGCTCCGGCGCGTAAGCAGCCAAGATATAGAAGTAGCGCCTCGGGCGATTTATCCACCTGAACCGCGACGCGGTCGCCGGGTTGCGCGCCGAGCTGCTTCAGCGCGTTTGCGAAGCGCGCGGAGCCGCTGGCGATGTCCCCATAAGTGGTCTTCGCGCCGTCGTGGTTTTCGATGAATACTTTGTCCGCCGCCGGCGCGCGACGGCATATGACGTCATAGAGGTAGGAGGCCATGTGTGTGTCCGGGCTGAAAATTCGAGTTCTAGGTGGACGAACCCGCCGAAAGTTGCAAGCGTGATCGCCCGTTCCCCTTGAGCATGCGTCTCACCGCCGACGAGGCGACGACGATCTTCTGGTTGGCGTAGGCCTCGTGGTTTTTTTCGATCTCGTCGAGATCGTAGAGATAATTCACCATCAGTCCGCCGCCGTCGCGCAGCGCCTTGGTGGAAACATCGCCTAAAAAGTTGATGCGCTCGAGCCGGGCGCCGTTGCCGAGATGGAAACGCGCGACGGCGTCCGCGGGGCGCCCGTTGGCCTTCTTGGCCTGCAGGCAAAAATCCGCGGCCAGAGCCTCGATGGATTTGCGCTGCGCTTCGGTCTTATCCTGATCCGCCGCCCAGGCGGGGTTCGCGATCAGGTCCACCAGCTCCCGCTCTTGGGGAGACAGGGCGGCGCCATGCGACACCAACCATTTCATAAAGCCGGTCACCGGCGACAAAGTGACGTAAGTCTCGAGTTTCGGGAGTTCGCGCCGCAATTCCTCGACGACCTGCTTGATCAAAAAATTTCCGAAAGAAATTCCGGCCAACCCTTCCTGACAATTGGAGATCGAGTAGAACACGGCTGTGCGCGCTTGCTCGATCCTGGCGATGGCGCGGTTTTCAGCCAGCAGCGGGGCGATCGCCGCGGGGACGGCGTCGGTGAGCGCCACCTCCACGAAAATCAAAGGCTCGTCGATGAGCGCTGGATGAAAAAACGCGTAACAGCGTCGGTCGGCCGGATCGATGCGTCGGCGCAGATCGTCCCAGTCGCGAATTTCATGCACCGCCTCGTAACGGATGATCTTTTCCAGAATGTTGGCCGGCGTCGACCAGTCGATCCGCCGCAACACGAGAAAACCGCGATTGAACCAGGAGGAGAGCAGATGCACAAGGCAGCGATCGACGGTGTCGAGCG
>JANYDZ010000539.1 GCA_025363375.1 Hyphomicrobiales bacterium | reverse complement strand
CGTGTGCTTGCGCGTTTGGCACAGGTCATACCAACTTCCTCGACATCGGAAGCAATGATTCTCGATACGTTTGGAATGTTGGCAATCTCAACGCGCCCGACGGCCTGGTCTTTTCATCGGGCGTTCCCGAGACATCAACATGGCTCATGATGCTGCTTGGCTTTGCCGGCCTCGGTTTTGCCGGCTACCGCAAAAAGCAAAGCGTGGAATCGCTTGCCGCCGCCTGATCGAAACATCTGTCAGAAATTGAAATCCGCTTGCGGGCGGATTTTTTTTTGAGCCGTCGCATTGCAATAGATCATCGATGCCAGAAGCCTCCCTGTTTCCACTTGAAACGTCGGGAAGACCCGTCGGCAAATCAAAAATTGGCAAGATAGAAAAGCCCTTGTTATATGAGGCTTTCTTGTGTTTTCACAATTCCTGAAATACACGCGCGCGCCGTCATTCCGGAACGCATTCGCCGCGCCGATACGCAGCTGTGACCCGGCCTTACACGAGGCCGCCGCTGCCGGCGACAAACCCACCGTCTGTGCCCATAAGCAGCGCGCCGCCGCTTTTCTCTTCATCCGGGGTCCGGTAGCGCAAACCTTCTCAGCCCGCTCCACGGCCTTGCCAAACCCGGAAAAGCCCCTTCCCGTCATTCCGCCGCCGGGTCCAGCACAATCTTCCCCATGCCCTGATCCCCCTCCATCAGCCGATGCGCCTCAGCCGCCCTCGACAGCGGCAACACATGGGCGATGCGGACCTTGATCTTGCCGCTGGCCGCCGCCTCAAAACAGCGCGGGAGATCGGCGGGATCGCTGCCGGGCATGCCTTTTATGGTGATGCGCTTGTCGTAAAGATGAAAGAAATCAATGGGAACGATCGGCCCGCCGTGGGCGCCCGCCGTCACCAGCCTGCCGTCTTCGCCCAGAGCATGAAAAGCCTGCGGCAAAATTTCGGGGTTGGCGATGTTGTCGTAGAGGACGTTCACCCCCTTGCCGCCGGTGATTTTCATGACTTCAGCGAGCAAATCCTGCTTGCCGTAGTCGATGGCGTAATCGGCGCCGCAAGCCAGCCCGATATCGGCCCGCCCGCGCGAGCCGGCGGTGGCGATCACCTTGGCGCCAATAACGTTTTTGGCGATCTGGATGCCCACCGTGCCAAGATTGCCTGAGGCCCCCATGATCAGCACCCATTCGCCAGCTTTCAGCCTGGCGACGTTGCACAAAAGGTTCCACGCGGTCGGACCATGCCGCATCACGACGGAAGCTTCATGGAAATTCAGCGACTTCGGCAATTGCACCGTTTTCCACGCGGGCACGCAGACGAGTTCGGCGAAACCGCCGGGACGGCGAATCCCCATCATGCCCTGCGGCCCCGCATAACCCGCGCCATCCTCGGCGCAGGGCTCCAGCGGCATGCCGCCGGCGGCAGCCACGTGATCGCCGACCTTGAACTTCGTCACCCCCTCGCCCACAGCGTCCACCACGCCGGCGCAATCAACGCCCAAAATCAGCGGCAACTCCGGCTTGCGCTGCATCTGCGTGCCCGCGCGCAGGGCGACATCGAGCACGCGGTTGACGGTGGCGGCGTGGACGCGGATGCGCACTTCGCCGAAGCGCGGAACCGGGTCCGGCACGTCCTCGTACCGCATGACCTCGGGCGGGCCGAATGCGCGGATAACGATGGCTTTCATGCGGAGTTACGAGCCTTTCGCGCCGATCAGCCGCAGCGCCGAGCGCCCGAGCATGGAATAGGGATTGCCGAGGGTTTCGGCGATTTCGAAATGATTGAGGCCCTTGCCGACCTGCAATATCACGGGTTTGCCGGCTTTTTCCACAGCGGCGGCAAAGTCCCGGTTCTGGCGCTGAAATTCGGGGGATTCCTGATCGCCGTAGGACACGACGATCGGGCAGTTCAGCAAGTTGATGTGGCGGAGGGAGGAAAGCGCCTCCACCATTTCGTCCGTAAAATTCACATAGGAACTGCGCGCCGAAAGCCGCACTGGCGCCAACTCATACATGCCGCTCGTCACCATCCCTCCCTTGAGGATGTTTTTCGGCGCGCCATAGGCCTCTTCCCAATCGGTCGTCAGAATATTGCCGGTCAAATGCGCTCCGGAGGAATGGCCGTGGATGTATATTTTTTCCGGGTCGGCGCCAAAGCCCGCGGCGTTGCGATAGACCCAGACGACGGCGCGGCGCACCTGATCGATCATCGTCAGGAGATCGCCGCCGGTCTCCACGACATTGTTGAAATCCAGCGCGATATAGTTGCAGCCGGCGTCCACGAACATTTCGGCGGGGCCGTGGCAACGCGTGGAAGAGCCCGAGCGCCAGGCGCCGCCATGCACATAAATCATGACGGGGCCGCCGGGGACCCGCGCCTTGAACAGGTCGAGCTTTTCAATGTCGGCGGGCCCATAGGCGAGGCGTGTCGCTCCGCCAAGGCGGGCGCAGACCGCCGCGCTCTGGGCGTCCGAGCGCGCATGCACCAGCGCCATGTTGGGCGCCCAGTTCGCCTGATCGTAGCAGCGGTCAAGCTCCGCCTGATCGTAGTCCAAAAATACTTTTTCACGCGAAGCGGCGCCGCTCGTCATCGTCAATCTCCTTGTCGCGCCCACCTTTGCATCGGCGCCAACCGGCCCGCAAGGGCCGCTCAGTCCGGCAAAACAGCGAAAACCGCGCCATCGCGCAACTCGACCTTGTAAGTCCTCAGATCCATGCTGCAGGGCGCCATCACCGCCTTGCCCGTCTTCACGTCAAAGCCGCCGAAATGCGCCGCGCATTCGATCATGTCGCCATCAAGCATGCCCTCGGCAAGGCTGGAAAGACCGTGGGTGCAATTGTCGTCCGTGGCGTAAAAGGTTCCATCGACGTTGTAGACGGCGATGGCGGGGCCGTCGGAATGCTCGACCCGGCGGGCGGAGCCCGGCGCGAGATCGGCGGCTAAGCACAGAAGGACTGACCTGGCGGGCATGGGTTTCTCCGGTTCTGCGGCTCCTATGGGGGATATGGCGGGGGATTTCCAGTGGCGCGCAATCCGCGTTGACGCCGCGCGCGCGGGCTTCCCAATCGCGGCAAAACGCGGCACACTGCCGCGATGCCCATGCAAGCCTTCAATTTCAATTCCTGGATCGAGGAAAACCAGCAATTCCTCAAGCCGCCCGTCGGCAACAGGATTCTTTTCGCCGAGCATCACGGTCTCATCGTGCAAGTCGTTGGCGGGCCGAACCAGCGCGTCGACTTTCACGACGATCCCGTGGAGGAATTCTTCTTCCAGCAGCGCGGCGACATGACTTTGAAGGTGATCGACCGGGGCAAGATCGAGAACATCCGGATTCGCGAGGGCGATGTTTTCCTGCTGCCGCCGCATATGCGCCACTCCCCGCAGCGCCCGGTTCCCGGCTCGGTGGGCCTTGTGGTGGAGAGCCCGCGCCTGCCCGGCGTGAAAGACGCGTTTGAATGGTATTGCATGAACTGCGCTGCGCTGCTGCGCCGCGTCGAGATCGCCGTCACCGACATCGTCAAGGACCTGCCGCCGCTGTTCGAGGCGTTTTACGCCGACGAGAGGGCGCGCACCTGTGGAAAATGCGGCGCGTTGCATCCCGGCAAGATTCCGCCGCCGGGCTGGGCGGGGATGTAGACGGGCGCTCGACGCAACGGCGCTGCGAGCCCCTTCTCGCGCAAGCGGGAAAAGGGACCAATTGTCACTCCGCCGCCTTCAACCCCTGCGCGGCAAGCCCATCGAGATGCGCGATCACATCGCCGACGTGCATCACATCGGCGTATTTGTGATGGAGGTCGAACAGATTGACCTTGTGGCTCAGCATTGAGCGGTCGTAGGCGCATTCCTCCACCAGCACATTGTGGAAGCCGTAGGAATAAGCGTCCACCGTCGAGGCGCGCACGCAGCCCGACGTGCTTTCGCCGCAGATAACCAGGCTTTCAACGCCCATGCGGCGCAGATGCGCGATCAAGGGCGTGCCGAAGAAGGCGGAGGCGCGCTCCTTGTAGATCACGAGTTCGCCGGGCCGCGGCTCCAGCCCCTCCTGAATCGCGTAGAGGTTGTCGGTCTCGCGGCCCATGCGGCGGTTGGTGGAATGCACCCCGCCCGTGTCGGCGTGGCGCGTCGTGTAGATCACCGGCACGCCGGCGCGACGCGCCGCGGCAAACAGCTTCTGCGTGGGCTCGATCGCCTTCCAAGCGTTTTCGCCGCAGGAGCCGGAGAATTCGCGGTTCACCTCGCGCACCGGGCGGTTGCCGCCCTGATAGGCCTTTTTATAGAGGTCGATGGCGAGGATGGCCGGCTTTGGACCTACCAACAGATCGCGGTGATAGGCTTCGTAAATTTCGAGGATTTCCTCGTTGACGATGTCTTTCCAGCAATAGTCTTCGAATTTGGAGTTTTTGGACTTGTTTGTCATGGCGGCGCCCTTTTATTCGTAGCGAACGTTTTTGGAGAAATCATAAGTCGGCGAGACATCCGCCTTGTAACTCTGGTGAATGAAACTCCGGTCGTAGTCCAACGCCAGCACGCGCGCCAGAAATTCCCGTTGCATTTTCCACGCCGCCTCCGCCTGCGGGCGGCGATAACGGCCGGGCATGGTGTCGTTGAGCCACCCATGGGGAGCGCCGCCGAAAATCTCGACGTGATGGCTTTTGCCATGCTTCTCCAACGTATTGCGAAACCGCCGGACGTGATCGACGGAGATGATGTGATCGGTCTCGCCAAACACGCCGAGCACCGGACACTCAACCTTTTTGACAAGCTCCTCAAGCGCGACGGGATATTTCGCGTCGATGTTCCATTCGCGGTCCTGCGCCGCGCCATACCAGCACAAAGCCGCCGCGATTCTGCGGCGCGCCGCGAGCACGAGGGGATGGCGCCCGGTCTGGCAGACGCCCATGCAGACGATTTTTTCGAGATCGGCCTGCGGCACGTCGCTCAAGGCGGCGATGGCGCTCTCCATATATTCAAGCGCCTCGGGATCCGACATGCCATAGCCGACATCGCCCCTGTGCAAGGCGGCCTGATCGGGATGTTTATAAAAATAATCGCCAGCGATGCAAACAAGCCCCTCGCGCGCGTGGCGCATGGCGAGCTCTTTCGTGTGCCGCACGAGGCCGTAGCGCTCATGCAGGATGACGACAACGGGAACCTTTTGCGCGCCGGCGGGCGCCGCGATGAACGCGGGCATGCCGCCTTTGCAAATGACGTCTCTGGTGACGATCTCGGACATGAGGACCTCGAAAAGCGACAAGCGGCGATTAAGGACAAGTTGCCCGCGCCTGTCAAAGACAGGCGCTGCGCGACAAGCGCCGCCGCGACGATATCGCGCATGGGCGCGCGATTTTGGCGTCGGTG
>JANYDZ010000510.1 GCA_025363375.1 Hyphomicrobiales bacterium | reverse complement strand
CATGTGATCGACGCGGAGGAAGCGTTCAAACCGGGCAGCCCGCCGGTTCATGCAAGGCACGGTTCCAACGTGCTGCTGGACAAGACTTTTGTGTGGGGCGAGGTCGAGCGGGATTTCGCCGACAGCCAGCGCAAACTGTCGTTTCGCGTGGTTTGGGGCCGCAATTCCACCGTGCCAATCGAGACATTCGGCGTGCTCGCCTCCTGGGACCCGTGGCGCGAAATGCTCGACGTGCAAGCCTCCATCCAGATGCCTAAATACGCCGACCAGATCGCCCGCGCCATGCGCCTTCCCCTCAACGCGGTGCGCGTGCATTACGATGTCGACGTCGGCGGCAGTTACGGCGTCAAGCGCGGCATCAAGCACACGGTGCTTTGCGCGCTGCTCTCGAAAAAACTCAACCGCCCGGTTCGCCTCATCGAAGATCGATTGGAGAATATGCGCTCGGGCGACGCCCATGGGCCCGACCGCATTTTCGATGTGGCCATCGCCTTCAACGACGATGGAATCGTGCGTTCCATGAAAATGCGCGCGCTCGACAACGCCGGCGCCTATGCGGGCCGCGCCCCGTTTCAACTGGGCAAACCCATCGGCGCCATTGTCGGCCCCTACAAGATCAACAGCGTCGAATACCGCGCCATCTCCGTCACCACCAACAAGGCCGCGCAAGAGGCCGTGCGAGGCTTTGGCCAGGCGCCGACGAATTACGCGATTGAATCCGCCATCGAAAAGGTCGCGAACGAACTCGGCCTGGACCGCGTCGAGGTTCGCCGCCGCAATTTCATCCGCGCCGATGAATTCCCCTATCTCATCCCCAGCGGCACGACATACGACAGCGGCGATTATCACGCCGTCGTCGATAAAGTGCTGGCGCACGCGGGTTATGACAAGCTGATTGCCGAGCGGGAGCGCTTGCGCGCCTCCGGATTGCTCGCGGGCATCGGCATTGCCGCGTGTCTGGAGCCCAGCGGCGGCAATTCATCGTTCGAGCCCCTGCTCAACGAGAGCAACACCACGTCGACCTGGATGGAATCCTGCCGCGTCAACATCGACGCTTTGGGCGCCATCGCGGCGACGATCCACACGACATCGTCGGGACAAGGCCACGAAACGCTGGCCGCCACCGTGATCGGCGAGGCGCTCGACATCGATCCGGACAAGGTGCGCGTCATGCGGCCGGACTCCCTTACGAGCCTGCCCGGCAATTCACCCGTGGGCTCGCGCATGGCGATCATGCTGGGCGGAGCGGCCTTTCACGCGGCGGAAAAACTGAAGACGAAACTGATCGCCATCGCCGCGCACAATTTTGGCTGCGACCCCTCGGCGGTTCTATATGCGCAAGGCGCGGTTTCCCACGGCGACAAAAAGCTCGAGTGGATGGACCTTGTCGCCATCGGCCATCGGCACTTTCACCAATTGCCGCCGGGATTCGAACCGGGCCTTGAATCCACGCACGTCATGCAAGTGCCCACGGGAACGGACCTGCCGAAAAATGGCCGCGTGCAAATGTATCCCTGCCATTCCTTCGAGTTCCACCTCGTGCTCTGCGCCATCGACCCCGAACTCGGCAAGCCGCAATTGCGGCGCTACATCATTGGTCACGATTGCGGCACGGTGATCAATCCGCACATCGTCAAGGGCATGACCCTGGGCGGCGTCGCGCACGGCATCGGCGCCGCGCTGATGGAGGAGTTCGTCTATGACGACGCCGGCCAGATGATGAGCCAGAGCTTTATGGATTATCTGCTTCCCTCCTCGCACGAGGTTCCGCAAGTGGAGATCGTGCATCATTGCACGCCCTCGCCGCTCACCGTGTTCGGCCAGAAAGGCTCCGGCGAATCCGGCTATCTTGGCGCGCCGGCGGCGGTGTCGAGCGCGGTCAACGACGCCTTGCGACCATTGGGAATTGCGTTTTCGAAATTGCCGATACGGATTGCGGCGATCGGCGACGCGATCGCGGAGGCGAGGGAAAGACAACGCTGAAAGCCCTTCTCCCGTTTCACGAAAGAACGGATCACCCACAACGGACCGCGCCATGACCAATTCCGCACGCCCCTACCGCGACCTCCACGATCACCTCGACGCCTTGCGCGAGGCCGGCCTGCTCGTCACCGTTGACAGGCAAATCGACAAGGACGCCGAACTGCATCCACTCGTGCGCTGGCAATTCGTTGGCGGCGTCAACGAGCCCGACCGCAAGGCGTTTCTGTTCACCAACATCGTCGACGGCCTCGGACGCAAATACGAATTTCCCGTCGTCGTCGGCGCCATCGCGGCCAACCGCAGGATTTACTCCATCGGCATGCGGGCCGATGTCGACGACATCCAGGCCAAATGGGACAACGCGATCGCGCATCCGATCAAACCGCGCGTCGTCGCGGACGCGCCATGCCATGACGTGATCCACGAAGGCCGGGATCTCATCGGCGAAGGCAAGGGCCTCGACCGCCTGCCTATCCCCGTGTCGACGCCCGGCTTTGACTCCGCGCCAACGCTCACCGCCACCAATGTGGTGACAAAGGACCCCGTGACCGGCGTGCAGAACATGGGCACTTACCGCGCCGCGCTCAAAGCGTCGGACCGCCTCGTCGTGCGCATGGCGACGCGCGTGGGCGGCGCCGGCGGCTACCAGCATTATCTCGCGCATAAAAAACGCGGCGACGCGGAAATGCCCTGCGCGATTGTGCTGGGATGCCCGCCCGCCGTCGCCTTTATGGGGCCGCAGAAACTGCCCGTGGGCGTGGACGAACTCGACGTCGCCGGCGGCCTTGTCGGCGCGCCCGTCAACATCGTGCGCTGCAGGACCGTTGATTTGATGGTGCCCGCCGAAGCCGAAGTCGTGATCGAAGGCTTCATCGACACCGAATATGTCGAGCCGGAAGCGCCCTTCGGCGAGTCCCACGGCCATGTGGCGCTGGAGGAATACAACATGCCCATGCGCGTCACCGCGATCACCCATCGGGCCAAGCCGGTCATTCCCTCGTATATCTCGCAGGTCGCGCCGTCGGAATCCTCCGTCATCAAGCGCGTCGCCTATGAGCCTTTGTTTCTCGATCATCTGAAGAACGGCCTCGGCGTCAAGGGCGTCAAGCGCGTGTCTCTGCACGAGCCGCTGACGGGCCTGCTGCGCGTGACGACCATCGTCGTCGAGCGCGGCATGCCGCGTACGGAAGTCTGGCGCGCGCTCTACGGCGCGGCGTTTTTCAAGGGCGATTGCGGCAAGATCTGCATCGCCGTGAACGAGGACATCGACCCCGACAATTCCGACGCTCTTCTCTGGGCGCTCGCCTATCGGTCGAACCCGGTGAAAGACGTGCGCGCGGTGGAATCACGCGGTCAGGGCCACGGCCCCAAGCGCGAACATTCGGGCGAGGAGGATTCGACGCTGCTGATGGACGCTACGATGAAATCCGACATGCCGCCGCTGGCGCTGCCGAAAAAGCCCTATATGGAAAGCTCGCGCAAGATTTGGGAAGAATTGGGCTTGCCCGCGCTGCGTCCGCAATCCCCGTGGTTCGGCTATTCGCTCGGAGACTGGCTGCCCCAATGGGATCAGGCGGCGGAACGCGCCGCGAGCGGGCGCTATCTTGAGAACGGGCGCATAAGCGCTCAACAGCGCAAGAAGGGGCTTGTGCCCGAAACCAAGTTCAGGCCGGGCGAGGATTGAATAAACGGCGCTCGCGTCCCTTCTCCCGCTCCGCGGGCGAAGGCTGTACCCCCGCACATTGCTTCGCAAGGAGACCTCCCATGAAACGCGTCCTCGCATTCCTCGCCGCACTCGCCTCAACCAACCCCGCGCTCGCGCTCGACAAAATTTCCATCGTCGTCTTCGGCGCGCCCTCGCTTGGCGCGTTGCTGCAGCCCATCATCAAAACGCGCAATCTCGACAAAGCCAACGATCTCGAGATCGACTTTCAGGAGCGCACGCCCGACGCCTACGCGGCGCAATTCAACTCCGGCGAATTTCAGGTCGGCGGCAGCGCGGCTTTGCTCACCGTCGGTCTTGCGGACGCGCGCGGCGTCAAGGTTTCCTACCTTTTCAACCTCTTCGATTTCTGGGGCGCGCTCGTGACCTCCCGCCCCGACGTGAAGACGTTGAAGGACCTCGAAGGCAAGGACATCGCGGCGGCGCGCGGCACGACGAACTACATCATGTTCGACTGGCTGGCGCGCCAGCAGGGCGTCGATCTCGCGAAGGTCGCCGTCGTCAACACCGCTACGCCCGGC
>JANYDZ010000008.1 GCA_025363375.1 Hyphomicrobiales bacterium | reverse complement strand
GCTCCCCTCGATGCAGGCGACGATGCGCAACCGCGGCGCGCTGGGCATGGGCAAACGGCTGACGGCGGATGAATTGATCGCCAACGGCACGGCGGTTATCGGCAGCCCCAAAACGGTGCGGGAGCAAATCCAAAAGATGCGTGACGCGACGGGCCTCGAAAACCTCGTCACCATGCTGCAATTCGGCGTGCTCAACGATGAGCTGACGAAACGCAACATGGAGCGCTTCTCGGCGGAGATCATGCCGCATTTCAGGTGAGTGAAAAACGAGCGGCGCAAATTACGCGGGCAGCTTGTTATTGGGCATCCGAAACGTGAAGCGGGTTTCCTCCCGGGTGGACACGACATCAAGCGTGCCGCCGTGCGCCCTCGCCACTTCGTGGGCGATATAGAGCCCCAGCCCCAGTCCTTGCCGGCTGGGCCGCTTCTCGCCGCGCTGGAAGGGCTGGAACAGCCGCTCCATGTCGGCGCTTGGAATGGGTTTGCCCGCGTTGGCGACAGACAGTTCAAAACCTTCCGCGCTGCTTTTCGCCCGCACGCTGACGGGCTTGTCAGGCGCGCCATAGGTCAAGGCGTTGCCAAGGAGATTGGAGAAGAGCTGAGCCACGCGGCCCCCGTCGCAGTCAACCGGCCCGTCCAGATTGAACGTCGCCTCAATACGCCGCTCGGGCGAGGCGGTCGCCAGTTCAGTGATCGTCTGGCGAAGCAGGGGTTCCAGATTTTGGGCGGCGCGTTCGAGGCCGAGGCCCCCGCCGAGGCGGATGCGACTCAAATCGAGCAGATCGCCAACCAACGCCGACATCCGCGCCGCGCTGCTCTCCATCATAGCGGCGAGAGTTTGGGCGCGATCGCTCAGCGGCGTCTTTCGCAGCAACGTGACGCCTGACAGGATCGCGCTGAGCGGGTTGCGCAAATCATGCCCCAGCACCGCCATGAAGTTTTCGCGCAGTTGTGTCGCCGCCCGCTCCGCGCTCACATCGGTGTTGACGCCAAGCCAGCGCGAAACCAGCCCGTCCGCCCCTCTCACAGGCGAGATGCGCGTCAGGAAAGGACGGAACACCCCGTCAGCGCCTTTCAGGGGGAAAGTCATCTCGAAATTCTGGCCGCTTGCAATGCTGCCTTTCCACTGCACCAGAACGGTTGAAAGCAACGCGGGGTCATGGACTGATTGCCAGCCCCAGCCCTGCATCTGCTCGGGAGTTGTGCCAGTATATTCATACCAGCGGCGATTGTACCAGAATATCCAGCCGTCGGCGTTCGCCATCCAGCAAAGAGTGGGCATCAAGTCGGCCAGAATCTCGAACTGCCGCTGGTTGTGTTTGTGCTCGGTGAGGTCGCGGACAATCTTTGCTGCCCCCACGATCGCGCCCGACGCGTCGCGGACCGGCGAGATGGTCAGCGCGACGTCGAGACGGCGGCCATCCTTGGTTACGCGGACGCTTTCGTAGCCCTCCAGGCTCTCGCCGTGCCGCAGGCGTTCGAGGATGCTTGCCTCCTCCTCCACCAGCTCCGGGGGGAACAGGCAGACGATGGGCCGCCCGATCATTTCCGCCGCCTTATAGCCGAATAACCGCTCAGCGGCGGCGTTCCAGCTCAGGACAACGCCGTCTAGGTTCTCGCTGATAATCGCGTCGACCGAAGATTCCACGATTGCCGCCAAAAGCGCGGCGACCGGGGGTGTGGGATCGCGGAAGCCGTCCGGCCTGATTGCAATGTCCGTCATTGAACGCCTTCCTGATAACCCCGCGCCCGCCGCTGCGCGCCCAACAGCAAAGAGCGGCTCCTTTTGCCGGCTCAGATTTATCATGGCATAAAAATCCGCTCCCTGTCTGTTGTCGTTGCGGGCCGGAACAAGGCTCCCTGTGAGGGAACGCGCCTCGCGGAGGGCTTGATCCTGTCCCCGGTTCCCTGCGACACTCGAGGCAAGACAAAGCGGGAGGACTCCATGCCAGCATTCACATCACATTTCGCCGCCGCGCTCGCCATCACCGCCGCGCTGACCGCGCCCGCCATCGCCGCCGAGCCCGCCGCCTGCGACAGTTACGTTCCCGCCGTCACCGGCGGCCCGCTGCCGCCGCCGGAGTCGGACACGGTCGTCATCCGCTGGCTCGCCAACGCCAATTTTGAATTCGGCTACAAAGGAAAAGTCTATCTTTTCGATGCCTACTTCGACCGCACGCCGCGCAGCCACGCCCTCGGCTTCAAAGCGGCGGACGTGAAGAAAGCCGAGGCCATCTTTGTCTCGCACGCGCACTTCGATCATATATCCGACATCGGGGCGGTGGCCCGGCAGACCGGCGCGCCCGTGGTTGGCACGCCCATCACGGCGGAAACCGCGATCAAGCTTGGCGCGCCCGAAAAGCAGATTGTTATCGCGAAGGGCGGCGAGAGCCTGAAATACGGCGAC
>JANYDZ010000471.1 GCA_025363375.1 Hyphomicrobiales bacterium | reverse complement strand
CTTTCGGCGACGGGCCCCGCGCCGATCGGATTGGCGTCCACTGGCGACGGCGTGTTTGCGGTGCAATCATCCGTGCTCGGCGTGCCCGCGATATCGTTGCCCTTGTTGAACGAGGGCGATCTGCCGGTGGGTCTGCAATTGATGGGATTTGAATGGGGAGACGCTGATTTGCTGGCGGTGGCGGGCGCGGTGGAGGCGATGATGGGAGCGTGATAAGGTCGCCTATCCGGCTTTCCACATCCGAGACTCACAGGCGGTCCCATGCTCCACAGGAATTTGCGCGCCCTTTTCCTCCTCGCCGCCGGCCTCGCCCTCGCGCCCTGCTTCGCCGCCGCCGACGAGCCGCTCAACCTGCGCGCCATGGGCTCGTTTCACGTTGGCGGACGCGTCGCGGAAGTCGCCGGCAAGGAGACGCGCATGGTGGTGCGCCAGCAAGGCGGGCCCGCCGGCAAACTTGATCCCAACGGCCAGTTCATGGTCGAGCAGATGTATGTGCAATATTTTCTGCCGCAGAACCCCAAGGGCAAGCTACCCCTGCTCATGTGGCACGGCGGCGGGCTCACCGGTGTTACCTACGAGAGCACGCCCGATGGCCGCGAAGGCTGGCTCAACATGTTCATCCGCAAGGGCTGGGACACTTACATCTCCGATGCCGTCGAACGGGGACGCTCGGGTTTCGCTTCGCCCGATGTGTGGCCGAACGAGCCGACCTTCCTGAATTATCAGGATCCCTACGAGCGTTTTCGCATCGGCGACGGCGAGGGCTCGTGGAACGCGGATCCGACGAAGCGGCGTCCCATTCCCGGCACGCAATTTCCGGTCGAGTCCTACGACAATTATATGAAGCAATCGGTGCCGCGCTGGCTCTCCACCGACGACGCGGTCATTGCGTCCTACGTGGCGCTTGTAGACAAGATTTGCCCCTGTGTGTTGCTGGCCCATTCGCAAGGCGGCGCCTTTGGCTTCAGGGTCGCCGAGCAGCGGCCCGACAAAATCAAGGCCATCCTCGGCGTGGAACCGGCGACGGCGGGAATCATCGCCAACGCGCCAAAGCTGAAAAACGTACCCGTGCTCATCATGTTCGGCGACTACGTCGATCAGCATCCGCGCTGGGCCGCCTTCAAGAAAATCGACACGGACTACGCCAACGCCGTCAGGGCCGCGGGCGGTTCCGTTGACTGGATCAACCTCCCGGAGATCGGCATCAAGGGCAATTCCCATATGATGATGCAGGACAGAAACAACGTCGAGATCGCCGACGTGATTCAAAAATGGCTGGTTGGCAAGGGCCTGGTGAATTGACGCGCGCAACTGGTGGTCAGGAATCGCCGCGGCAATGTCGGTCAAACCAAAGCCAGCCGCCATTTTCACCCTTGCCAGCCGCGTTCAAGAGGAACAACATCCCCCCCGGAATAAAACATTCGGGAGGACGCCGTCATGCGCAGCAGCCAGTTCACGCGATATCTCGCCCTGTGTACAACGACCCTCGCGCTCACATTCGCCGCGCCGACCCGCGCCGCCGATGACCGCGGCGCGGTGCAGGGCGTTGTCGCCAACGCCGCCGGCCAACCGGTCGCCGGCGCCTTCGTGAAACTCAAGAACGAAGAGCGCCGCCTCACCTTCATGGTGATCAGCCAGGCCAACGGCGCGTTCAACGCGGCGGACCTGCCCGCCGGGCAATATATTCTGCAAGGCGTCGGCGAAGGTTTCCAGAGCGAGGTTTCCGCGCCTGTGAGCGTGGCCGCAGGCAAGAACGCCAGCCAGAACATCGCGCTCGCCAGGCCACGCGGTCCCCTGTTGCCGCCGGCCTGGCCGCAGCGCATTCCCGAGGCGCAGCAGGCTGCTGTGCCCAAGGACTATCCCGCCGGCCCCAGCCACGATCTCGTCACGGAGAAATGCGGCCTGTGTCACAATTCCGACCGCGTCGTCGTCAAGCGCACCACGCGCGACGACTGGGATCACATCGTCGCGCGCATGCGCACGCGCATGGTCGCGGCCGGCATGCCGGATCTGCCCGACGCGGACGCGAAAAAAATCGTCGATTACCTCGGCGAAAAACTGCCGCCGCTCCAGCTCTATGATGCCAACAGCCGTCTGCCGACGGCGCTCATGCAGGGCAAGGCGGTGAAATACCGCGCCGTCACCTACGATCTCACCAACAAATACGCCGAGCCGCACGATGTCGCGATGGACCCGCAGGGCAACGCGTGGGTCGCCGAACGCGCGGGAAAACTCGGGCGATGGGATCCGCGCACGCTGGAATTCGTGGAAAAGAACGTCCCACCGGGCTCCGCGCCGCCGGACCGCCAGAGCCTTGGCAATCCGCAGATCGATGCCAAGGGCATTCTGTGGGTGGCGGACGGCCCCAACAACCGCTGGCTGAGCTACGACACCAAGACGGATGTGTCCGTCGCCTACGCGTGGCCGAAAAACCTCGGGCCCGCCGGCGGCAATTCCATGGCTGTGCATCCCGACGGCACCATCTGGGCGACGGGCGCGAACAAGCAAATCCGCGTGCTCGATCCACAAAAAATCGCTTTTAAAACCTACGATTCGCCGAGCGCCAACGCCAAACAGCTTCCCGGCGCCTATGGCGTCGCCGTCGCGGGCGACGGTTCGGTCTGGTGGGCGCAGGACGAGGCCGATTCCATGGTGCGCATCGATCCGGCGACCGGCAAAATGGACGAGTACAAAATTCCCTACGATGGCCATTCCTTCCCGCGCCGCATGAACACCGACGCCAACGGCGATCTGTGGGTCGCCTTGTGGAACGCCAGCAAACTCATGAAGATCGATCACAAGACCCGCGCGATGACGATCTACACGCCGCCCTCGCCGACCGGCGGCAATTATTCCGTCATCGTCGACAAAGTGAACAACTACATCTGGGTGAGCGAACATCAGGTCGACAAGATCGCGCGCTTCGATCCGAAGACGGAGGAATGGGTTGAATTCCCGCTGCCGGAATCCGAATCCGATCCACGCCGCATCGACATCGATCCGATGAATCCCAACCGCGTGTTCTTCAGCGGCAATTCTCCGGGACGCATGGGGTTTGTGGAGGTGCTGCCTTGACGGCATGGCGGCGCCGAGCCGCCACCGCTGGCTACTCCGGCGCCAGCCAGC
>JANYDZ010000584.1 GCA_025363375.1 Hyphomicrobiales bacterium | reverse complement strand
TACGGCGTCGGCGTCGGGCGCGAGGGCTTTGCCTGGTCGGGCGCGGCCACGATCAACAGCAAGCAGGAATGGCCGGACTGGTATCCGCCCAAGGAAATGATCGACCGCACGCCGGAGATCAAGAAACAGGTGCAGACCTTGCAAAGCGGCCTTGGCGTCGCCGGCGGCCCGCGCAATCCCCTGGGCGCGCGCGCCATGTATCTATGGCAGAACAACAAGGACACCCTGTTCCGCATTCACGGCACGCTGGAGCCCGCGAGCATCGGCAAGAGCGTGTCGTCCGGCTGCATCCGCATGGTCAACCAGGACGTGATCGACCTTTATCAGCGTGTCGCGGTCGGCACCAAAGTTGTGGTCACGGGCAACGCGCACCCGAGCAACGCCATTTTGCCGGCTCTGCAACAGCTGGTGCGCCGCCCGGCCTGACTTTGATTATTGCGCCGGGCGCCATCCCGCCGCCGCCCAGCGTGGCCGCAGGGCGGCGCCGGTCAGGGACGCGATAAACGCGCGCGCTTCGTTCGGCTCCCGGCTGCTGGCCGGGATGGCGGCGCAATAGACCGCCCACAATTGCAGGCTTTCCGGCAAAGGCGCGGCCATCTTCGCGCCGCCCGCCGCTATCTCGCTGATGAACACCATCGCGAAATCGGCCTCGCCGCGCGCCACTTTCGCCGCCGCGTCGTCGCCGCCGGTGGCGAACACGCCCCTGGCTTTCACCAGGTCCGCGACGCCAAAATCGTCGGCGATCCTGAGAAGATGCGCGTAAGTCGCGCCGCCGAGTTTGGGATCGGTATAGGCGATGGTCTTCGCCTCGAGGAGCGCCTGCTTCAGCCCTTCGGGCGTTGCGACATCGGCCTTCGTGAAACCCTCTCTCAACACGACGCCAACGCCGACGCGGCCAAGATCGACGCGGCTGCCCGGCGTGATCCCGCCGGTTTTCTCAAGCTCGTCCATCAGCGCCGAGGCCGTGATGACGAGGTCGGCGGGCGCGCCCGAGGCGATGACCTCGCGCAACTGTCCGGTCGAGCCGATGGTGAAGTTGAATGTGTGTCCGCTCCGCGCGGCGTAATCGTCGATCATGCTTTTGAGCACGACGCGGACGGCGCCGGCGGAAATGATTCTGATTTCCGCCGCCTTCGCCGCGCCGCCGAACAACATCAAATTCAACGCCAGCGACAGCGCAAGCGCGCGGCGGCGCGCAAGGAATGTTTTGGGCATGGGCGGTCCTCGTTCAATTCCATTCGCGGTCCGGCGAAGGGCTCTCGCCAGCGCGGATAATCAGGCTATGCTGCGGGCGAAGTCGAAACAACCTTGGGGAGGAACATATGCGTCGTTCTGGAAGCCGTCTTCTCGCGCTGAGCCTTGTCGGCGCGGCGGCCCTGTTCGCCAACGCGTCCCCGGCTTTCGCGCAAGCGGGAAATGCGCCGCCCGCGCCCGTCTGGCCCGCCGACGTCGATCCGCAATCGGGCTTTCGCCTGCCGTTGATCAAGCGCGAGGATCTCGACGAGGCCGGGCGCCGCCGCTACGACAACGCCAACACGCCCGGCAACAATATCGCGGGCTTGCAGGGCCCCTCGGGCATCGCGCTCTACAGCCCCAGGACATCGGACCATCTGTCCGCCGTCAGCCGTTATCTGCGTCAGGAGGCGGGGCTTGGCCCCCGCGTGCGCGAGATCGCGCTGATCGTCACTTCGCGCTCGATGGACAACCAGTTCGAGTGGACGGCGCACGAGCCGGAAGCCGTCAAGGCTGGCGTGCCGCAAGCCGCCATCGATGCGGTCAAGTTTCACAGGAGCACCGAAGGCCTCGACCCGACGGACGCCATCGTCATCCAGCTCGGACGTGAAATCTGGAAGGATCACAAGGTCAAGCCGGAGACTTTTGCGAAAGCCAAGGCGATCTTCGGCCCCAACAAGCTCGTCGATCTCGTGCTGCTGATGGGTTCGCACGCGTCAACCGCGGCGTTGCTGACGACTTTTGACATGCAATTGCACAGGGGGACGCAGCCGATGCTGCCGATGCCGTGATTTTCGGAAACGCGGACCCGGAAATCCGCGCTGCAAATCTCACACCATCTTCCAGGCCGGCGGCTCCTCGCCGTCGATCAGCACGAAGGCGATGCGGCACATCGCGTCGCTGTTGTTGACCCAGGCGTGATTGGTGCCCTGCTGCACCATGATGTCGCCGGCTTGCATTTTCACCTCGGAATCGTCCAGCAGCATGTCGATCTCGCCTTCCATCACGAAGGCGTAGTCGACGCTGCGGGTGCGGTGCATGAAGGGATGCCGGGCCGGCTTGCCGTGGCCGCCGTGGCTCACGCCCATTTCCTTCAGAACGGCTTCATGGCTGACGCCGCTGGTGTCGCCCGCCGGCGGGAAATCGACGACGCGCAAAATCGAACCACGCGGCGGCGGGCCGACGGGCGAAACGCGGTCGGCGCGGTCGGCGCTGGAGCCGATGTCGGCGGGCGATTCCTCGGTCACCCACAACAGGGTGGAGACGAGGCCAGTGGCTTCGCGCACTTTCTGATTGGGCGCGTCGCCGTCCATGACGACAATGGCTTTGCCTGACGAATCATGTCCGGTGACAATGCGGCGGACGGGCTTTGGCATGGGCGGCTCCGTGGGGTTGATGGCCCTCTCCCGCGACGCGGGAGAAAGTGCCCCGAAGGGGCGGACGAGGGCGCGGGAATTGCGCAATTGATTTTGCGCGCAATTGATTGTGGGAATGAGTTTGCGTCCGGCTTGACCGCGCCGCCTTCTCCCGTTTGCCGGGAGTAGCGAGGAACGCGCCCGCTCACGCCGCCGCCGCTTGCGCCCCCCGCGTCAGCGACGCCAGCGCCTCATCGACCGTCTGCACATCGCCGAAGTTCAGATAGAAGGCGTTGAGCGAGGCGTTGTGCAACTCGTCGTTGTCCGTCGCCAGCGCGTCGTGGATCATCAGCGTCTTGAAGTTCAGCATGCAGGCGTCGCGCGCCGTGCTCTCGCAGCACACTTGCGTGGCGACGCCGCCCACCAGCACGGTGTCGACGCCGCGCGCGCGCAGGAAGCGCTCGATGTCCGACGAGCCCTGAATAAACGCGCTGTAGCGCTTTTTGTTCATGCGCGTGTCTTGCGCGCGCGCGTCGAGCGTCGGCCATAGTTTGTGGCCTTCCGCGCCGTCCTCCATGCTGGCGTAACGCATTTTGGCGCGGTCCGGCGTCTGCAGGCAGGTGTGATAGCTGGACCAGCTCTCCCACGTGTCGTTGGTGACGTTTTGCACCCACACGACATGCCCGCCGAGTTTGCGCAGGCCGTCGGCGAGGCGGTTCACGTCCGGCACGATTTCGCGCGCCATGGCCGTCTCCGCCATGAAGCCCGGCGCCATGAAATGATTCTGCATGTCGATGACAAGGAGGGCGGTCTTGCGCGGATCGATCGCGTCGTAGGGGTGGCGCCTGCCGGCGCGGCGCGTCACCGCGTCGATCGTCGATTGCCTGATTTCGAGCTTGTGCATGGTGTCCCTCAGTGCATGGCGTCCCTCAGTGCATGACGTTGCCGCCGTCGACAGCCATGGTCTGGCCCGTCATGAAATCGCTGTCGGGCGACGACAGGAACAGCATGGCGCCGACGAGATCGGCGGGGATCTGTTTGCGTTTCAAGGCGCGGCCGTTCATGTTCTGCGTGACGTATTCCGGCGAATAATCGGGCTGGCCGAGCACGCCGTCGCTCATGGTGAGGCCCGGCGCAATGGCGTTGACGGTGATGTTGTGCTCGCCCAGTTCGCGCGCGAGGCAGCGCGTCATCGCGACAATTGCGCCCTTCGAGCTCACATAGTGCAGCAGGTTGGGCACGCCCTTGAACACGGTGCTTGAGGCGATGTTGACGATCTTGCCGTAGCCCTGCTTGATCATCTGTTCGGACACCGCCTTGGCGCATTCGAAGGGGCCGCGCACATTCACCGCCATCACCTGATCGAATTCCTCGCTGGAAATTTCGGTGAATTTCTTGGTGCCGATCTTGGCGAACAGCGCGGCGTTGTTGACCAGAATGTCGACCGAGCCGAATTTTTCCAGCGTCGCGGCGACCATGGCCCGCACGTCCTTCGCCGAGGAGACGTCGGTCTTGACGTACATCGCCGCGCCATTGGCGCGGATGATGGAATTGGCGGTCTCGGAGCCGTCGTTCCAGTCGGCGACGACGACATTAGCGCCCTCTCTGGCCAGACCATGCGCGAAAGCCGCGCCGATGCCTTGCGCCGCGCCGGTGACGATGGCGGTTTTGTTGGCTAATCTCGTCATGTCGATCCTCGATTTCCCGAACGGCGGGCCGCGCCCGGCTGCCAATCTATCAGCGCTGTGCTACGAGGCAAGAATAGGTTTTGCATGGGTTTGGACAGAATGGGTTTGGACAATTTGAAGCCGGCGCGCGCGTTCTTCGCGCTTTTCCTTGTCCTGGCGGGGCTTCCGGCGCGCGCGCAGGACGTCGCGGCCTTTTACAGAGGCAAGACCATCTCCATCCTCATGGGCACCGGCCCCGGCGGTTCCTACGAATTCTATGGCCGCATGATCGCCGCCCATCTCGGCAAACACATTCCCGGCAATCCCAACATCGTCGTTGAATATTTGCCGGGCGCCGGCGGCGCGCTCGCCGGCAATCACATTTACGGGCCCGCGCCGCAGGACGGGAGCAAAATACTGCTCTCGCACGCCTTGCCGCTCATCGAGAAAATGGAGGCGGGCGCGGGCGTTCGCTACGACAGCGCGAAGTTCCAGTGGCTCGGCGCCTATGACGAAATCGTTCAAGTGCTGGCCATGTGGAACAAGCCGCTGGTGCGCCGCGTCGACGAACTCGCGCAGCCGGGGCTCGTGCTCGGCGCCATGGGCCGCACGCATCTGTCCTTTCAATGGGCCACGCTGGTGAAGGACATTGTCGGGGCGTCCTATCCCATCGTCACGGGCTACACGACGGGCGGCGCGCTCAACCTGGCCATGGAGCGCGGCGAGATCAACGGCTGGGTGATTTCATGGGAAGGCGTGGTCAGCGGTCAACAGCACTGGTTGCGCGACAAGCAAATCACCATTCCCGTGCAATTCGCGCTGGAGCGCGCGGCGGCCTTGCCGGACACGCCGACGCTGCTGGAAATAGCCGGGCCGCAGACGCGCGACGTGATTGAATTTCTGCTTGCGGGCACGCCCATAGCGCGCGCCATGGCGCTCGGACCGGGCGTGCCCGCCGACCGCGTGGCCGCTTTGCGCAAGGCGTTCGCGGATATGCTTGGCGATCCCGCGTTCGTGGACGAAGCCAGGCGCCGAAATCTGCCGATCCGCTATCGTGATCCACAACAAACGCTGGCGCTGGTGGAAAAAATCACGCAGGCAACGCCCGATTTCGTGGCGCGCGTGAAAAAGGCCGTTGGCGCGCCGCAATAGTCCGGGGGACGTTTTGACTGCAGCGGCACACAGACCCTTGCGCGTCGTCGTTGTTGGCGCCGGCCTCGGCGGACTCGCCGCCGCCTGCGCGCTGCGTCAACGCGGCTTTGAAGTCGAAGTGCACGAACGCGCGGCGCATCTGGGCGAAGTGGGAGCCGGCGTGCAACTGGGACCGAACGCGGTGAAGGTTTTGCGCGCGCTGGACCTTGAAGCGTCCTTGCGGCGACACGCCTTCGAGCCCGGCAACCGCCTCACGCTCAACTGGAACGACGCCAGCCTGCGCAACGCCGCGGCGACGCGCGGCGCCGACGCGCTGACCTATGGCGCGCCCTACCTGACCGCGCGCCGCGCCGATCTGCACAAGGTCTTGCGGGCGGCGCTGCCGCGCAACGCCATCCGCTTGTCGCGCGCCTGCCTGGGCGCTGAAACGCGCGGCGGCGTGGCGGCGGCGCATTTTTCCGACGGCTCGCAGGTCGAGGCGGACCTCGTCGTCGGCGCCGACGGAATCCGCTCGGCCATCCGAGAAAAATTGTTCGGCGCGGACAAGCCGCGTTTCACGCATTCCATGTGCTGGCGCGCCATTGTGCCGATTGAATTTGTCCCCGCGCGCGTGGGGCCCGGCGGGGCCGTCGCGATTGACAAGACCGATCATGTCTCCTGGTACGGCCCAAACGGGCAGGTCATCTGCTATCCCATCGGCGACGGGTCCATGCTGAATGTCTTCGCGGGTCACGCGAGCGAAGGCTGGGTCGAGGAATCCTGGACGCTGCCGAGTTCGCGCTCCGAATTGATCGACGCCTACAAGGGCTGGAACGAAGCGCTTTTGACGATTCTGGGCCGCGCCGACGATTGTTTCAAATGGGGCATTTTTGACCGCGATCCCATCGGGCAATGGACGCGCGGACGCGTAACCTTGCTCGGCGACGCGGCGCACCCCACCATGCCCAACCTTGCGCAAGGCGCGAACATGGCGATCGAGGACGGCTACGTGCTGGCGCGCAATCTGGCGCGCGAGCCCGGCGACGTCGACGCGGCGCTTGCGGGCTATGCGCGCGAACGCCAGCCGCGCACAAGGGCGATCACGCTGAAGTCGCGCGAGAATTTCGAACTGTCGATGCGCTGGCCGCCGGCTCCGCCTGTCGATCGAAGCTGGATTTTCAGTTTCGACGCGACGCAGGAGCCCGGGTGAGGCCGCGGTGTCCGCCGGGGGCGCCGCATCGACGCTTACAATTGCGGCTTGGTGACTTCCTTCATGCGCTCCACCACGTCCGGCGGCTGGTTCATCACGTCGGCGACGATCGCGCGCAATTCTTCGCCGCTCATGGGATCGACGCCGAGGCGGCGGCGTTCGGCTTCGGCCAGAAATTTCGGGTCCTTCACCATCTCTTCAAACGCCTTGCGCAGAATGTCGACGCGCTCGGCCGGCGTGTCCGGCGTCGACATGAAGGCGCGGCCGACGGTTGAAGTCGAGGCGATCAGCTTCAGCGCGTTGCGGTCGCGCTCGGTGTCGACGAGTTCGAGAACGGTCGGCACATCCGGCAGTTTTTTGAACCGCTTGAGCGTGATGACGTAGGGAATCGTCGCCTTCTTTTCGTCGAACCATTCGCGCTTGTTTTCGAGATAGTCCCAGCTCGTCGAACCCAGCGAATCCGCCTCGCCCTTCTCCAGCGCGAGCCCCATGTTGGCGGAGGAATCATAGCCCAGAACGACCTTGTATCTGGTGCCGATCATCTTGTTCAGCGCCCAGGGAATCGTGGCGGACGTGCCGGCGGCCGCGTTCGCCGCGATCACCACCTGTCTGGTTTTGGCTTCCGCCACGGTTTGCGCCGGAGATGTGTGCCACGTCACGCCCATGACGACGCTTTCATCGACGCGGCCGATCCAGGAAAATTTCTCCGGCTCGTATTTGCGCGCGCGGTCGTTGATTTTTTCCAGCAGAAACGTCGGCTGCACGATGAGCATGGTGAGCCCATCCTTCGGCGCGAGATTGTAGACATATTCCGCCGCGGCGATGGAGCCCGCGCCGGGCATGTTGCGCGGAACAATCGTCGGCTTGCCCGGGATGAAATCGGGCAGGAACTGAGCGACAAGCCGCGCCGAAAAATCATAGCCGCCGCCCTCGCCGGTGCCGATGACGAGCTGGATGTTCTTGCCGCGGTAGAAGTCCGCGGCGGGCTGGGCGTGGACGCTCGCGCAGCAGCCCGAAAACAGCGTTGCGGCGAGCAGGCGGCGATAGCGGAATAGCATTTGCGGCTCCAGTCGTGAGCCATCAAGTAACAGATCGCGGCGCGCATAAAAAGACGCCGCGCGGAGCCCGGGCCCCGGCGGCGTCCACAATCCTGATTTTGCGCGCGGGCCGCCCTAAAGCGCGCGTATCTCCACCTTGCGGAAGCGCACGAGGCCGCCGCCGAATTGCAGGCTGACGTAGCCCTTCGCGTTTTTGGTGTCCTTCACCTTGTCGGCCGTGGTCTTGCCGTTGAGCTTGAAGGTCAATTCCGACCCCTTGCAGGTGATTTCCATGACCGTCCAATTGCCGGCGACTTTCGGCATCGGATCGACCTTGGCGACATCTACAATGGCGCCGGTGCCGTAGGTGGGGTCGGGCCGCGCGTCAAAAACGTTGAACTCGTAGCCGGTCTTGGAATTCGGCTTTTCCTTCTCCGGGAAACGCACGAAAATGCCGCTGTTGGCGTCGGCGGCGATGTAGATTTCCGCGCGCAGTTCGAAGTCCGCGTACTGGTCCTTCCACACGAGGTGGCCGTTCCCCTTGTCGGCCTGCACGATTCCGTCGGCGAGCGTTACATTGGGATCGCCGACTTTGGTCCAGCCGTCGAGGCTTTTGCCGTCGAAGAGCGTGGTCCAGCCGGCGGTTTGCGCCAGCGCCGGCGCGGCCGCGAGGCCCGCCAGTCCGGTGGCGATGAATGTCCTGCGGTGAATCATTGTGTCCTCCCGATAAGTTCGTAGCGTGCCGAAGCCGCCACCTGGGATGGTCGCACCAACACGCGCGAATGGCAATATCAGCGGGAACTTGCTCCCGGGTTTCATGTCGATACCGACGTGATGGTTGCCTAGGGGGACGTAGGGCGCACCAGTTCCAATGTGACTTCAGCGCCGCCATTGTGGTTCGCGTAGAATCCCCCCGCGTTGAAAATATCAGCGAATATCCTTCCCAGGCTAACGTCGACTTCTTTTGGCGCTGCGGCACTAAACGCCAATCCGTTGACATAGATGAAAAGCTCTCCAGATGTGCGCGCGATCCAGGAATATTCGATATAGAACGCGTTGGCTTCGTTTATGGCGTCAGGGGCGAAGCTGTATTTCTCACGCTCATCTCTGATCGACGGAAAAGGATTGATCGGATAGATGTCTTTGCCTCTGGCTCCGATTCTGAGGATCGGTTTGAACCAGGTTTCGCCGAAGTGACGTCGGAACGGCGTCAGCAGCGTCTGGGCAAACCTGACATCCTCCGGGATCATGCCGTAGACCCCCACATACTGGTTAACGTCGCCCCACCGCTTCGCTTCGGCGATTTTCATTTTGATCTTGTAGGTGTTGCCTTGCCGGACCGACACCCTGAATGACTGACACGGATCATTCGTGTTGAACGTGATCGACGCG
>JANYDZ010000330.1 GCA_025363375.1 Hyphomicrobiales bacterium | reverse complement strand
GTCGACCCGATGCTCCCCGAGCAGCGGCGCGGATTTGCCGCTGCATCCCGCTGCGGCGCAAAGCAAAAAGCCAGTTATACCAACGGTCATTTGCATCGACCCACGTGCGCCCAGTCGCGCATTCCGATTGACGTGATCGTGCCGGGTAATTCGATGAGTTTGTTCCATGCTTCGCACGCCGCCTCGATGATGGCGTCGTAGCTTTCGAAGACGCGATTGGAAAGCCAGTTGGCGCGCATGTATTGCCAGATGTTTTCGACCGGATTGAGTTCCGGCGATTTCGAAGGCAGGAAGACCGGCGTGATGTTGGCGGGCATGTCGAGCATTCTGGTGGTGTGCCAGCCCGCGCGATCCATCAGCAGCACGGCCTGCGCCCCGGGCGCGACGCGGCGCGAGATTTCCTCGACGTGCAATTGCATGGCTTCGGTGTCGGCGTTGGGCAGGGCGAGCGCCGCGCCGGTTCCGCGCGCCGGGCAGATGGCGCCGAAGAGATACGCGTTCTCGTAGCGCTGGTCGGCGGGCTGGCGTGGCCGGGTTCCGCGTCGCGCCCATTGTCGGACAACACCATTCTTCTGGCCTATCCGGGCCTCGTCCTGAAACCAGAGTTCGACGGGCTTGTCGACCGGAAAGCCTTCGAGATGGACGTTCAGCGCGTTCTCGAAGTTTTTTTAAAAGCCTCGACGATCTCGGCCTTCTGGCCTGGATGACGCGGGCGCGCGCTGACGTGGGAAAAGCCCAGCCGCTTCAGGATCGTCCCCACGTAGCGCTCGTGAAAATCGATGTCGAAGCGCTCCTTGATGACGCGTTGCAGATCGACGCGCCGCCAGCGCACGACGCCGTCACTGGCGCGATCTGGACCCGCTTCAACGAGCGCGGCGAGTTCGGCGTTTCGCTCCGCCGACAGCCGGGGCTCCACGCCGCCGGCGTGGCGATCCAGCAGCCCGTCCGGGCCAAGTTGATTGAAGCGATGAACCCAGTAGCGCAACGTTTGTCGATCCATGCCGCCGATGCGCGCCGCGTCGGTCCGGCTCATGCCGTCCACAACCGCCGCCAGCGACAACAGACGCCGGCTCTGGTTGTTGTCCTTCGAGCGTTTGGCCAGCAGCCGAAGTTCGGACGCCGAAAAGTCACTGCGCAGGGTCAAGGCTTTTGGCATGGCGCGAATCTCCTCCGCGCCAGGGAATCAGAACCGAAACGAAAAGGGAACCCAACCCAGAGTCAGACCGCCGAGCCGTTGGTATTATCTGTTCGCGCCGCCCGCGACGCCAGCGGACCGGGTCGAAATCCTGCGCAGGGCCTTCGCCGACATGGCGGCCGATCCCGCCTATCTCGCGGAGGCGAGGCGGCTCACCATGGGCGTCAATTTCATGCATGGAAGGGACTTGCAGACGATCGCCGCAGCGGTGCTCGCGACCCCGCCCGGAATCATCGAAAAGTTCCGGGAAGCGGCGACGCCGCGCTAGGCACCGAGAGCCGCGACAATCGCGTCCGTCGTAGTCACGCGCGCGAAGCGTTGGGCGAGAACGCTGAGAACGACCTTTGCGACCTCGGCGCTGCTCACCGCGCCATAGCCCTGATCCGGCACGGCGCGGCAGAGGCAGGCGTCGGCGACGAGGATCGAGGCGAGATCGTGGTTATGTGCGTCGCGCACGCTCGTCTCGACGCCGCCCGCGAGCGACAGGCCGCAGACGATCAGCGTGTCCCGCCGGTTGTCGCGCATCCAGCGCGCAAGCCCGCTGCCGTGAAACGCGCCGTAGCGCGGCTTACGGATGACGACGTCGCCCGGCGCGGGACCGAGCGCGGCTGGCGGATCGACGCCGGGCGAACCCCATCGAAGTTTCGGACCTGATCGCGCGCGCGGCGGCACGCCCGCCCCGCCATCGCCCGGGGCGGCGAAGACGACCGTCAACCGCGCCCGGCGCGCCGCTTCGGCGAGGCGACAGACATTCGCGAAAGCCGCGTCGAAGGCGGGCTCGCCCGTCTCCAGAAAATCATTGACGACATCGTGGATCAGCAACGCCGATCGGGCGACGTCGAACGCGAGGGGGCCCGTCACGCCGACGCCTTCCTGACGAGGCCTTGCCGGCGCAGGATCGGCATGACCTGGGCGTCGAAGCGCCGGAGTCCCTCGATGAATTCGGGGAACACGAACATCACGCCATCGAGGTCGCCGCCCACGGCGAGTTCCTCGATCATCGTCGCCACGGTCTCGGGACCGCCAATGAAGGGCACGCCGCCATAGAACACGCGCGCCTTTGATTCATAGCGATCGCGATAGCTGGCTTCGCGATTGTCGGCCTTGCCCGCGCTTCGCAGGCGGTAGATGTTGTCGATCGCCTCCACGTCCGCGCCCGCCTCGATGTGCTCGAACATCTTGCGCGCGTCCGCGTCGGAATCGCCCTGGATCAGCATGACGAGCGTGTGGGTGCGGACGGGCCGGCCCGTCTCGCGCGCGATGTCCTTGATCCGCCGGCTGGTCTTCTTCTTGGCCTCGAGCGTGGTGCCGCCAAAGAACCCGTCCGTGCAACGCTCGGCGACAAAACGGAAGCCGCGCTCCGACGACGTGGCGCAGACGATCGGCATCGTTCCGCCGCGCGGCTTGGGAAAGGCGACGCAATCATCGAGCTCGAAGAACCGGCCCCTGTGCGTGACGCTGTCCTCGCTCCAGAGGCGCTTGACGATGTCGAGCCATTCCTCCGTGTACTCGTAGCGATAGTCCTCGAAATTCGCGGGATAGAGGCCCATCTGCGCGTATTCGCCGCGATTGCCGGCGCTGACGATGTTGATCCCCGCGCGCCCGTCCGCGACATCGTCCATTGTCACGGCCATCTTGGCGAAGACGGCGGGATGTATGAGCGCCGGCGCGACCGACGAAATGAGCCGCAGCCGCGGAACGGCGCTGGCCAGCCCCGTCATCAGCGTCATGGACTCGATCTGGTATTTCCAGAAATCCGTCCCGCCGCCGAAGCCGCGCCATTTGCCCATGGCGAAGACGTAGTCAAATCCGATCTGTTCCGCGAGTCGCGCGATCGAGCGGTTCAGGTCGAAGGTCGGCTGGAATTTGGGCGCGTTGCGCGAGATGATCCATCCGTCGTTGGTGACGGGCATAAAAACGCCGAGATCAACCTCGTGAGCCATTGACGCCTCCCGCGCGAGCCGCGTGCAATAAAGGGATCGGCATTGTCGATTGTCAATTCGCGGCGGGCAGCCCCTCAATCCAGCGGTTCGAGCTTCACGATCGAGGCGCCATGGTTGTTTCCCGTCCACAGGGTGACGGGAGTTGTCCGATTATCGATATGAACGCGCCTTATGTTGGTTTCGCGCGGCAGGGGATATTCGACGAATTCTCCCGTCGCGGGATTGAGGCGCGCGACACGATCGGTCATCGCGGATCCCGTCCAGGCCTCGCCATTCCTGTCGGCAATCACGTCGTAAGGCGCGCTGAAGGCGGTCGGCAGACGCCACTCTCGGATGCCGCCCGATTTCGGATCGAGCATGCCGATGGCGTTGCCGCCATACTCGGCGAACCAGACCTGGCCTTTTTCATCCACGCGTCCACGCCGCGGGCGGGAGCCCGGCGTCGGCGTGTGCCAGACCGTGAGCTCTTTCGTTTTCGCGTCGATCCGGCTCACCTCGCTCGCGCCAAAATCGAGGAGATAAAGATTGTTCCCGGCGTCCGGCGCGATCTGGTAATGGCCAACCTGTTTGCCCGTCGCCGAATCTTTTTGCTGGCCAAGATTCTCCATTTTTCCGGTGGCGGTTTCGAGTCTGTAGATTTCCTGCGTCTCGGAATTCTTGAACCAGACCTTGCCATCGACATGCGCCATGTTTGGCGCGACGAATGTCTGTTGCGATCCATTCTTCTGCCATTCCTCCGGCACGGTCCATGTCTGGAGGAGTCCAGTCTTCCGGTCGAATTTGTGGATGGCCGCCTGATACATGTTGGCGACCCACAGATTGTCGTCCACGTCGCGTTCGATATCGAGCGTGCCGAGGGGATATCCGGGCTTCGACACAGGCAGCGTGTATTCCGTGACCTTGCCGGTGACGGGATCCATGGAGCCCATCTTCTGGTCGCCGAAATCGGAATACCAGACGGTTCCCTCGCCATCGAGAATCACGTCGTGTGGCTGGATGGTCGGGCGCGGCAGATCGTATTCGGTGATGACGACGCGTGTCGCGCGCCCCTTCGCGCGCGGCAGGGTTTTCAGAGGATAGGACCAGGACTCGCCCTCGCTGAGATTGAGCGAGGCCAGCCATTGCGCGTTCGGCAGGGGGCTCGCGCCGCGCGTCACACTGCGTCGCGTCGGGCCAACGAGCACCTGCGGCTTCATCGGAGTCGAGCCGGGGTAGTAAGTCGACATGCGCTCGAAAATCTGCACGAAGCCGTCGGCGTCGTAGGTCGATTTGAAAATGCGTTGATAGGTGTGGCAGCCGTTGCAGTTGAGCAGGAACTTTTTCTGGTCGTCCGTGCCGGGAATGCTGGCGATCCATTCGGCGTTGGTGATCTGTGCGGAGAGATTGCGGGTCTTGCGCAGACGAAGATCGACCTTTGTTTCCTTCGCGGCCTCGACGGTCGGCTCAGCCCTGTCTTCGAGATCGAAGCCTGACGCGCGAATTTTCAGCGTGTATTTTCCCGGCTCGAGTTTCCTTTCGGGAAAGGCGAAACGGCCTTTGTCGTCCGAGACGACCGACACTGTGAAATTCGCCCCGGCGCGGCGCGCGCTGACGACGACGCCTTCCATCGCGCCTTCCTCGCTTGAGGAGATCATGCCGGAAATGGCGGTCTGCGCCCCGGCGGACACGCCGGAAAGCGCAAGAATGGCGGCCGCGGCTACGCCCGCTCGCTTCAACGAATGCCCGCGCATGACTCCCTCCCCCGATGATCGATCCAGCTCGCGCGGTCGCGACCGGCGCCATTCAAAACTTGCGCCGCGCCCCGCGATTTGACAAGGCCGCCTCGCCCACGCGCGAGAGTTGCGGGCGCGCCGGGTTTCTGGACAATGGCCCGCGATATTTCCTCTGGATGAAGTCAGGGAGAAGCCGATGGAGATGCGTCGTCTGGGCAGGACCGGCCTGCGGGTCTCGGTCGTGGGTCTCGGCTGCAACAATTTCGGCGACCGATGTGATTTCGCGGCGACGAAACGCGTTGTCGACAGGGCCATCGAGGGCGGGATCACTTTTTTGGACACGTCCGACACCTATGGCAAGCGAGGCGGCTCCGAGACTTTCCTCGGCGACTCGCTTGGCGCGCGCCGCCAGGGCGTCGTGCTCGCGACCAAGTTTTGCCTGCCCATGGCGGACGACGTCTACTCGCGCGGCGCTTCGCGTCGCTATGTCTTGCAGGCGGTGGAAGCCAGCCTCAAGCGGCTCAAGACTGACTGGATCGATTTGTAACAGGTGCATTTTCCCGACCCGCTCACGCCGATCGAGGAGACCTTGCGGGCGCTCGACGATCTCGTTCGCCAGGGCAAGGTCCGCTACATCGGTTGCGGCAATTTCACCGCCTGGGAGGCGGTGGACGCGCTGTGGACCTCCCGCCATTACAATCTTGAGTCCTTCGTCACCGCGCAGAACCATTTCAGCATTCTCTGGCTGAAGGACGCGAAGCCGGATCTGCTGCGCGTCGCGGAATCATGGGGTCTCGGGCTGTTGCCCTATTATCCGCTCGCTGGCGGCTTCCTGACGGGTAAGTACCGGCGCGACGCGGCCATGCCCGCCGGCGCGCGTCTAGCCAGCGTGAAGCGGCTGTCGGACCGGTACGTGACGAACGCAAACTGGGACATGATCGAAAAGCTGGAAGTCTGGGCGCTCGCGCAAGGCCACGCGCTGCTCGATCTCGCCTTCGCCTGGCTGCTCGCCCACCCCGTGATTCCCACCGTCATCGCCGGCGCGACGCGGCCCGAGCAGATCGACGCAAACATCGAGGCGGGCGAATGGGTCCTGACGCCGGCGCAAAAGACCGAGGTTGACGCGATCCTCGATGCCGCTTGAACGACACGGTCTTCCGGCGCGTCACGCGGGCGCGAATTCGAAGGACGCGTCGACGATCCGAACCCCCTGGCCGCGCGGCAGGACCATGACGGGATTGAGATCGATGGCGACGACATCTTGCCCGAGCCGCGACGCGAAGTCCGCGAAATCCGCCACGAGGCGCGCCAGCGCCTCGCGATCGGCCTCCGGCTGGCCGCGAAAGCCCGCGAGAAGTTTCTCCGCGACGCTGGACGAGGACAGCATGGCGCGCGCCTCGTCGATCCCGAAGGGCGGCAGGCGCAATCGCGCTTCCTTGCCCAGGAGATCGAGGAAGACGCCGCCTGGACCGGCCACCAGGACGGGACCAAAAACCGGATCGCGCTTCATGCCAAGCAGGAACTCGACGCCGCACGGCGCCATTTCCTGCACCAGCATTCCGTCCAGGCGCGCGACAGACCGGTCCTTCGCGATCGTCGCGAGCCGCGCCCAGGCCGCGCGCAAGACAGCCTCGTCGGCGATATCGAGGATCACGCCACCGGCCTCGGTCTTGTGCATGAGATCTGGCGACTGGATTTTAAGGGCCAGGGGATAGCCGAGGCGCGCCGCGGCCGCCACGGCCGAGTCGGCGCTTCCGGCGAGCTCCTCCCGCGTCACGGGCATTCCGGCCCGCGCCAGAACCCGCTTGCTCTCGAACTCGGTCAGAACGGAGCGGTTGGCCACGCGGGGAATTTCGATCCGCGCGCCGGCGGGCGCCGCGGTCGGTTTCGCGCGCCGGCGGAAGGCGGCGTAGTCGCGCAAGGCGCGCAGGCCCACGAGGCCGTCGTAGAGGCTTCCGGACAAATGCGCGCCGACGTCCGGCGGCGCGTCGCGCCAGTGCATCGTCGCCTCCGGGATGAGCGCGAAGGGCTTTGGCGAGGCGGGAATCACCGCCTTGATCTGGTTGAACAGACCCATCCGGTTGCCCTTGAGATCGCGTTGCACGACCATCACGCAGGCGATCATGTGGACTTCGTCGTCCGCGATCAGCGTCTTCAACGTTTGCGTCATGTTGTCGTCCGTCGCCATCAGCGGATAGCTGCCGACGTCGAAGGGATTGATGAAAGGGCGCTTTGCTCCATAGATCTGTTGCATGCGCGCGTTGGTCGCCGGCGTGAGCCCGGGGAAGCTCATGCCGAGCGTCGTCGCCAGATCCGTCGCCAGCACGGCGGCGCCGCCGGACGTCGAGAAAATCACGATATTGTCGCCGCCCGGCAGGGGCAGCCGCTCGAACATCGCCGCCGCCTCGAGAGCCTGGTCGATCGTGTCCACCATGATGGCGCCGTGTTGCGCGCAGACGGCGCAGAACACCTCGTCGCTGCCGGCGAGCGATCCCGTGTGGGCCAGCGCCGCCTGTTGTCCGGCGTCGCTGCGTCCGAGCTTGAGAATGATCACCGGCTTGCGCGCGGTCGCCCGCGCCAGCGCGGCGCGATACCTCGGCCCGTCCTTGACGCTTTCGAGGCAGGAGACAATCACCTTCGTGCCGTCGTCGTCGGCCAGCCAGTCGAGGTGATCGGCGGCGTTGACCACCGCCTCGTTGCCGGCGGAGATCAGGTAATTGAAGCCGAGATCGCGCGCGTAGCCGAGTTCCGTGAAGGCGTTGATGAGGCCGCCGCTCTGCGACACGATGGAAATGCCGCCGGTCTTCAACGGACCAGGCGTCGAGACGAAACTCGAATCGAAATTCCGCCGCAGGCTCAGCACGCCCATGCAATTGGGCCCGCCGATGATCATGCCGCTGCGGCTGGCGATCTCCATCATCTCGTCGTGGCGGCGCTGGCCCTCGGGCGTGCCGGCGTCGGTGAAGCCGCCGCTGAAGAACAGCATGCAGCGCACGCCGGCGGCCTCGCCCTCGGCGAGCACCTTCAGCGCGCTCGACGTGGGCACGGAGACAACGACGGAATCGGGAACCTCCGGGAGAGCGGCAAGCGAGGGGTAGCACTTCAATCCCTCGAGCGACTCGTAATTGGGATTGACGGGATAGATGGGCCCTTTGAACCTCGAGGCGATCGCGCCCTTTATCGCCCGCGCGCCGGAGTTTCCCTTGTCGTTGGCGCCGACGATGGCGAGCGAGCGCGGATCGAGCAGATGTTCGATGTGGGGACGGCGCATCGTTGAAGTCCTGTGTCGCGTTACTTCGTCGCCGCAGACGCGGGCCTGAATTTCGGCAGGGAAACCTCGGGCCCGGCGTCGTCGAAGACGACTTCCACCTCCATGCCGCAGCGCATGGCGGATGGATCGATGTCTATGACGTTGCTGAGCAGGCGCGGCCCTTCCGCCAGTTCGATCACGGCCACGACATAGGGAACCTTGTCGGCGAAAAACCTGTTGTAGACGCGATGCACGACGACAAAGCTGAAGACCTTGCCGCGGCCGCTCGCCG
>JANYDZ010000328.1 GCA_025363375.1 Hyphomicrobiales bacterium | reverse complement strand
GGAATGGATTTTCGCCAACGGGCACTTCGGCGCGCGGCGCCTGACCTTCGCGTCGCGGGCGGGCGTTGTACCAGTAGATGATTGTATTCGTGTCGTCCTGCGGCACGCGAATCTGCGCCTGCAACACGCCGTTGGGATAGGTGACGAGCAGGGTGCCGGGCCAGATCTGCGGATGGCCGACGCGCCATTCCTCGGAGTCCTCTGAATCGCCCTCCCACAGGCGGCGCTTCATGATGCCGTGTTCGAAGAGGTCGAAATCGACTTTTGCGTGGTGTTTCATCGGCAGCAAGGGCTTGCCCAGCCGTTTGTGCAGGTAGTTCGTGTACATCATGTGCAGATATTCGACATGATGCGGGTCCATGTTGTTTTCGGCGATCTGCAGCCAGTTGCAGGGCATGGTCGAGATCGTCATGTCGCGATCGTATTGTTCGCCGACAATATATTCGAAGCGCGGCAGCAGCGGCGCCGGCCTGGCGCCAAGCCAGGCCCAGACGAGGCCGCCAAGTTCCCGCGCCTCGTAGCTGGCGATCTTGATCCGGTCCTTGAGCTGGCTCTGGGGACGCTCGGCCGGCGTCTCGACGCATTGGCCCTCAAGATCGTATTTCCAGCCGTGATAAGCGCAGCGGATGCCGTCGTCCTCGATCATGCCGCAGGCCAACGAGGCGCCGCGATGGGGACAGCGCTCCTGCACGAGGCGCAGGGCGCCGGTTTTCGCGCGGAACAGCACGAGATTTTCACCGAGCAGCTTTACGCGCACGGGATCGTCCTTCAGCTCGACGCTGGCGGCGACCGGATGCCAGAAGAACCGCATGTACCTGCCCATGGGCGTGCCCGGGCCAACGCGCGTGAGAACAGCGTAACGGTCGGTTTCCGTCCGATCGGTTTTCGTCATGGGCGTCTCCTGAAGGCGATGGCGTCATTGACGATATTCTATCGACAAAACGCGTCGAGGCAACGCTGCCTCCGAGGGACCAACGCCGGGGTGAACGAGCCCTCGCCGGTGAAACGGGAGAAGAATTCGGGCCGGAGCCTGTCTTCTCCCGCTCTGCGGAGCTTACCCGATATGCCCCTGTTCCTTGCGCCAGCGCAAAGCGCCGGGATGCATGGGCACGTCCATGGGCGTGGCGTCGGTTTGCGTGAAGACCTGCGCGATGCCCTTGTGGGTGCCGTCCTCCCACGGCATTTCGTCGTGGCGGGCGCCGAAGGCGGCGGCGATGTCGTAGGCGGTCTGGTCGGGCATCGCGGCGGAGGCGTACAGCGGCCAGCCGCTGAAATCGATGCAATCGCTCTCCATCGGCAGATAGGCGAACCGGTCGGCTTTCAAAGGCATCTTGCGCCAGCCGAGCGCGGCGAGGTGGGCGAAGGCCGCTTCGTCGAGTTGCAACGGCGCCATGCCGTGCTTGATGGCTTCGTCGATCCAGGTGCTGATGCCTTCGTCGAAGACAACGTCAATCGACCCGTCGCGGATGCGCGACAGGCGGCGCTCGTCGCCGGGGCCGCCGCAGGAATAGACCTTGCCGCCCCAGGATTCGATCTCCGCGATGCTCATGCCGTGATGGGCGAGAAGCTGCGCGACGAGAACCAGGGTCGAGTGCGTCGGGTCTTCGCGCAGCGATATCTTCAGCGGGTATTTCGCCTTCTTCACGTCGTGCAGCGATTTGAAGCCGAGGCTCGCGCGCATGGCGATGACGAAACGGTCGTTGCTGGGATAATTGCCGATGATGCGCAGCGGCAGCGGTTTGTTGAATATGCCGACGCCGCGATAGGCCTGCGTGAGCATCGCCGAAGGGTTGACGAAGGCGGCCTCGACCTCGCCGCGCGCGACCGCATGGGCCATGACCGCCGAGCCCGTGGAGAGGCGCAGCCATGGCTTGAAGCCTTCGCCCGAACCGCTGCCGACGACGACGCACATGTCGCGGTTGCCGCCGTAGGGCGTGTCGGGGTTGCCGGCGATGTGCAGGCCGAGTTCGAAGAGGATCTTGCCGCGCTTGAAATTGGCGCCCTTGGGCAGCGGTTCCATGTTTGAATCCCTGTGTGTTCGTTCTTTGAGGCGACGGCAAATTAGCGGCTTCCGCGCGCCGTGCATACCCGCCTGCTTTGCCCGTCTATCCGCCGGCCCTGGCGAATTCAGGCGCGATCTCCGTCTGCGAAATCTCGCCGGCGAGATAATCATAAATGGGCATGTAGACGAAGGCGATCCACTGGCATGGTTTCGACGCGTCGAGATTGAAGTGCTGATGCTCGACGCCCTCGGGCTTGATCGGCAACAGCAGGAGATCGCCGCCTTTCCAGTCGACGCGTTGTTCATCGACGATGGAATAACCCGTTCCTTCGATGACATAGATCACAAGACCGCCCTGATGGCGGTGCTTGCCCGATTGCGTCTTCAGGTCGTGGATGAAGACAAGCCAGTCTTGCAGGGGCGTATCGGGAAAAGTGAGCTTGTCGAGGAAGTAAATGATGCGGCCCTGCCGCGTTAAGTGCGTCTCGCGGTCGGCGGCCTTGATCACGACGGGGCCGCTGCGCTGGCGATCCACAAAGGCCTGGCGGCTGCGCATAAAACGTTCGTAGTAATTTTCGCCGAGGGGTTCGCGCTCCCGCGTGCGCGCGCGTTCGATCTCGGCCATGCTCAGCTTCCTTGCGGCGCGGGGCGCGGGTAGTCGGGCGAGGCCTCGATCTGTTCAAAACCGCAGCCGCGATCGACGCCAAGGCACTCGAACCAGTTTGGTTCGCAGGCGACGAAGATCGCCGTCTCGCTTTCATGCGTGTTGACGTGCTGCACGATGATTCCCTCGCGCTTCAACGGAAGATTGACGACATCGCCGGCTTCCCACGCGTGTTTGACGCCGTCGATCAGCGTGTGGCCGCGCCCTTGCGCGATGTACATGACCTGCCCGCCCTGAAATTTCAGGCGTCCCGAGCGGCTGCCGGGCGGAATTTCCTGCCGGAAGAACATCAGCGCGGAGAGGACCGTGTCCTTGATGGCGGGATGCGTGTACCAGCGCATCAGGCCTTGCGCGTTGTTCTCCAGCGGCAATTCGTCGCCGCGCACCACTTGAACCGCGGCGCGGCGCTGTTCGCGCTGCGCGTCGCGCATGCGCAGCAATTCCTGCCAATGGTCGGTTTGCGCGAGGCGTTGCGCGCGTTCGCTGGTCAAGGGCCTCTCCCGCGGCGATTGTTCACGATTGACTGTAGGAAGGGGCCCGCGCAGGGTCAACACGGCCACGCGCGCGCCCACGCAAGCGCCATTGACTCCCTGTTTTGCGGCCATATCGTTGCTGCGGGCGGCGCGCGGTCCCTCAGGCGGAGATTTTCAATGTCGTCAAAACCATCCAGCGGCAATCCCGGCGGCATGCCGTACAGCGGCTATTGCCGCGACGTGCCGCAAGAACCCGACATGTTCCTGTGCTCCGTCACGCGCGGCACGCCGGGCGGCGAATATCTCAGGCGCTTCTGGCACCCCGTCGCCTATGCGAGCGAACTCGGCAAGGTTCCCCTGCGCGTGCGCGCGCTGGGCGAAGACCTCGTCGTGTTTCGCGACGGGCGCGGCGAGATCGGCGCGTTGTTTCTGCATTGCGCGCACCGCAATTCCTCGCTTGAATTCGGCGTCGTCGAACAGCGCGGATTGCGCTGCTGCTATCACGGACGCCTGATGGACGTGGACGGGCGCGTGCTGGAGTTTCCCGGCGAGCCGCAGGCCGAGCGCATGCGTGAACTCGTCAGCCAGGGCGCCTATCGCGTTCATGTCTTCGCCGGAGTTGTCTTTATTTACATGGGGCCGCCCGACCGCGTGCCGGTCTTTCCCATGTACGACCGCCTGACCCTGCCGGGCGTTGAACTTGTGCCGGGCGTTCGGCTGCCGCTCGACTGCAACTGGATTCAGTTGAAGGAGAATACGCTCGATCCCGCCCACACCGCCATGCTGCACGTCATTCCGCAATGGCGCGGCATGAATCATTTCGCCGCGGAATTCGAGGCGTTTCCCGAGATCATCTGGACCGAAACGCCCGGCGGCCTCATTTATCTCGCCGCGCGGCGGGTGGAAGGCAATGTCTGGGTGCGTTCCGCCGAGGTGCTGGGCGCGACCATCCATTGCATCAGCTCGATCTTCGAGAGCGGCAAGAAGGCCAAGCCGGCGACGCCGCCGTTCATGACTTTCTGGACGCTGCCCGTCGACAACGACAAAAGCGTCAATTTCTACGTCAGTCATGTCTGCAAGGACGAGGAGATGCCGTTTGAAAAGCGCCGCGCGCTGGAGATTTTCGGCCAATACAACGACCGTCCCTATGACGAGCGGCAGTGGATCCCCGGCGATCACGACGCCATGGTCAGCCAGGGGCCGATCAATGTGCACGCCGCCGAGTTTCTGGGACAGATGGACCGCGGCGTGACGATGTTCCGGCGCTATGTGCGAAATGGCATTGAGGGCGTGCGTCGCGGCGAGGACCCGATCGGCTTCTATCTCGATCAGAACGCAGTGCCGCCGACTTTCGCCAACGACAGCGTCGCGCCGGTGAGCGAAGTCGCCGGCGATCCCGCCGACAGGGCGGTTCTCGCCGCGCACGCAAGGCGCGTCGCGGACGCATATCTGAAACGTCCGCCGATGGGCGACCTGCCGCGCTGAAGCGGCGCGAACGAACCATTCCTGGCGCGCAAGCGCGGGACAAAACC
>JANYDZ010000567.1 GCA_025363375.1 Hyphomicrobiales bacterium | reverse complement strand
ATCACCGCCTTTTGCGACGGCATCAACGCGCTGGGCGCGCATCTGGAGTTTCCGGGCTTCGCGCGGGTGGTAAAAAAGGGCGACGGGTTCGGCTTCGAATATGATTTCTGAGAGCGAAACCCGCCCCGCGAAAGCCCGCGGGGCGGTCGACGAACTGGCGAGCGGGCGTCAGCCCTTCTTGCCGAGCGGGCTTCAGCCCTTCTTGCAGAGCGGGCGTCAGCCCTTCTTGCATTGATTCCGGAACTTCTTGCGTTCGTCGCCGTGCAGTCCCTTGGCGTCCGCGTCGGCGGAGCACTTCTTCGAAGCAGCGGTCCTTTCGCCCTTGGTGGCGGCTGGCTCGGGCTTGGCGGCGACAGGCTTGGCGGCGACAGGCTTGGCCGCAACAGCCGGCGAGACGACAGCGGGAACCACGGGCTTGACCGGAACCGCCGGCGCGGCGGGCGCCTGTGCGAAGGCCGCGCCCGCGGCCACGATGGCGAGCGCCGAGGCAAAAACAACTTTTGAGACTTTTTTCATGAAACGCTCCTGTATCCGGGCATTGGAAATCCGCCCGTACATTGCATGCCGTAGCCGCATTCGCCGGCGCGTCATAGTCCCCGCCGACATTAATTCGCGTTCATATTGCGCCCATTGCGCGCCTCAACGCGCCGGCGCATCGCAGGTCGCGGTCCCCTCGGGTGGAATGTAGACAAGCTCCACCGGCCCAATGATTCCGCCCATTCCCGGCATGGTCGGCAGATCGAAAATCTGTTTGCCGGCGCGGCAGGCGGCAGGGAAATTGTCCAGCGCGGTGGAAGGCTCGGCCAGCACCGCGACAGCGCCCGTGCGACGGCATTGCGTGATCTGCCGCGGGCTCGCCCAGTTGACCGAGGAGAAATCGACAAAATCGGGCCTTCCCTTGAGAAACAACACGCCGGAAGGCCCGATTTTGCGCTCCGCGATCACAACGCAGCGCAACGGATCCGTCTGCCGCGACGCCCAGAGGGCCTCGACGGCTGCCGCGAGTTTGCGCCCATCGGCGGAATAGGCGGCAAGCGGCTTGCCCAGCGCGCCCGCGACGAAAAGGTAAATCGCGAAGCCGGCAAAGAGACAGGCTGAAAGGCCCGCGAGTATGCGGGCGCTGGCGCGCTCGCCAAGGCCCTCGCCCGCGCTGCCGGCGGGAAACGCCAGCGCCATGCCCGCCGCCGTGCTTGAGGCCAGAGGCAGCACCCACAGCGGCTTGAGCACCTGCATGCTGGCGAGCCCGCCAAGCAGCAGTACGGCAACCGGCGCGAAGGCCAACACCAGCGCGATCCCCCGCAAATCGGGTCCGCGCGCGAGGTCGTCGGGCGCGCGGCGCCACAGGGTGGCGAGCAGGATGGCGACCGGCGACACGAACAGAGTGAACATCGCGACGATGGCGTTGACGCCGCTCAGGTTCAGCGTCGCGGCGTTGCTGATTTTCTCCGCGCCGAGGGCGCGCGCCATGCTCGGCCAGCCGTTGGCCTGCAGCCACCAGACATGCGGCGCGGCGACGAGCATGAACAGCGCCACGCTGACATAGCTGGCCGGGCACGCGAAAGCCGGTCGAAAGCGCGGCGTCGCGAGGGCCAGCACAACAAGGCTCGCCAGCAGGAAAACGATTTCGTATTTCGTCACAAGCCCAAGCCCCGCGACGATTCCCAGACCGATCGCGTGGACCAGCCGGCGCTCCTCCAGAAAACTCAGACCGAACCAAAGGGTCGCGCCCCAAAACGGCGCGAGCAGTGAATTGTGGTTCATCTGAACCGCGTAGAGCGTGGCGGCGGGCGAAGCCAGAAACAGCAGCACGGCTAAGCCCGCGGTCTGGTTCGAGGCGAACATGCGCACGCTTTTCCACAGGAAACAGGCGGCGACAGCCATGCCCGCCTGCGAAAGCAGCATCAGGCTGAAGACCGGCGGCGCGCCAAGGCGCAGCACGGCGTCGATCATCCAGGTGGCGAGCGGCGGGTGTTTGGAATAGCCGAGCGCGAGATCGCGGCCCCAATAGGCGGCTTCCAGCGTGTCGGCATGGAGATTGCCGAACAGCAGCGCCGGACCCAGCGACCAGATCAGGACATGCGCGAGCACCGCGACGAGGATCGCCCGACCGCCCTGCGATTTCTCGGGGCTGCCGCCGAAATTTCCGGGCGCGCTTGAAGTGAACGACATCGGATATCCGGAAATGGTCGAGTCCTCGCGTTTTGCCCGGCACCCCCGGGTCCGTCAAGCCGTCGCTATTGCAATGCAATGAAATGTTGCATTTTTGTCATGCGACGAGGTCGGAAGGCTGCATGAACCACCAGCCGCCGCCCTGCGGTTCCGCCGTCCCACGCTTTTGCATGAAGCCAGATTCATCAAAAATTTTCCAATTTTATCATATTATTGGCACCAGAGTCGATGAAGTCATGCAGGTTTCACATGCCTGTCTCCCGCATCGCGGCCTACCTTGGCCGTAGAATCGGCCTATATTGCATTGCAGCAGAACAGGTTCAGCCGGTCTTGACGGCCCGCCGCAAGGAGCAAGGAGAATGCCCCCATGACCTTCAAAGTTATTACTGAAAAGATCGCGGCCTGGCGTCGTTATCGCACCGCCGTCCGGGAATTGTCGCTGCTTTCCGATCGCGAACTCAGCGATCTCGGCCTCAACCGTTATGAAATTGCGATGGTCGCCCGCCGCAGCGCCGGCTTGTAAACCGCAATTCTGTCCTCACAGGCAGCGGCGACCTCCCTCAAAGCCGCCCCTGTTTGCAGAAGCGCCCGCCGGTCCCTCCCCGGCGGGCGTTTTTATGCGAACGAAGGCTCCCGACTCCGCCCGCTTGACCCGCCGGGCCGCGAAAGTCACAACCCCCGTATGAAACCCATTCACGTCATCGGCGGCGGCCTCGCTGGCACGGAGGCGGCCTGGCAGATCGCGCGCGCGGGAGTGCCGGTCGTGCTCCACGAAATGCGGCCCGTGCGCGGGACAAAGGCGCACCAGAGCGATGCCCTCGCCGAACTCGTCTGCTCCAATTCCTTTCGCTCCGACGAGCCTTCGACCAACGCCGTCGGACTCCTGCATCAGGAAATGCGGCGGATGGATTCCCTGATCATGGCCAGCGCCGGCGCCCATCAGGTGCCTGCGGGCGGCGCGCTGGCGGTCGATCGAGACGGGTTTTCCGCGGCTGTAACCGCCGCCATTGCGGATCAGGACCTGGTTCAGGTGGCTCGCGAAGAGGTTGAGGATATACCGCCAGATAGCTGGGATAACGTTATAATTGCCACGGGGCCTCTGACCTCGCCGGGGCTCGCGACCGCCATCGGCAGCCTCACCGGCGAGAAGGAACTTGCCTTCTTCGACGCCATAGCGCCGATTGTCCACCGCGACAGCATTGATATGGACAAGGCCTGGTTCCAGTCGCGCTACGACAAGGTGGGGCCGGGCGGCACGGGCTCCGACTATATCAATTGCCCCCTGTCGAAAGCGCAATACGAGGCCTTCATCGACGCCTTGCTGGCCGGGGAAAAGACCAGTTTTAAAGACTGGGAGGG
>JANYDZ010000239.1 GCA_025363375.1 Hyphomicrobiales bacterium | reverse complement strand
GTCGACCGCGCCCAGTCCGACGCCTTTCTGCTCGCGCTGAAACAGGCCAGGAACCCGGCGTTCCATTTCGTCAATCCGGGCGCGGCGCATGGCTGGAACTCCGAGCCCATCGACGAGCCCGGCAGTTACACCAACGCTTTTGCGCCGCGCGTCTTGCGTTTCCTGCAGGCGCGGCTGTAAACGGGGGCTCAAGAGGAGCAGCTTATGTCGATCCGCGCGGCCCTTTCGGGCGCGACATTTGTTCTTTGCGGAACGGGGGCCCTGGCGCAAACGCCCGCCGAATTCTACAAGGGCAAGACCGTCAACATCGTCGTCGGCTTCGGCGCCGGCGGCGGGTACGATCTCTATGCGCGCCTGCTCGGCCGCTACATCGGCGAGCATATTCCCGGCAAGCCGAATGTCGTCGTGCAGAACATGGACGGCGCCGGCAGCGTGCGCGCGGCGAATTATGTCTACGCGGGCGCGCCCAAGGACGGCACCGTCGTCGCCGCCGTCAATCAGAACATGCCGATGTATCAATTGCTCGGCGGCAAGGCCGCGCAATTTGACGCGGGCAAGATGGTTTGGCTCGGCACCATGGGCGGCTCCAACGGCTTGCTTTACACTTGGCACACCAGCATCGTGAAAACGATTGAGGACGCGAAGAAAACCGTCGTCACGCTCGGCGGCACCGGGACGAATTCCGATTCGCATATTTTTCCGACGCTGATCAACAATATGATCGGCACAAAGTTCAAGGTCGTCAACGGCTACGCTGGCGGCAGCAAGGAGATTCACCTGGCGCTGGAGCGCGGCGAAGTCGAGGGACGCGGAGGCAACGCCTGGGCGAGCCTGATGAGCTCCAATCGCGATTGGGTGGAGCAGAAGAAGCTGAACTTCCTCGTTCAGATCGGTTTTGAGCCCGAGAAGGAAATTCGGGACGTGCCGATGTTGCAAACTTTTATGAAAACCGACGACGAGCGCAAGATCGTCGATCTCGTGTCGCTGCCGACGGCGCTCGGCTATGCGCACTGGACCGCGCCGGAGGTTCCCGCCGACCGCGTCGCGGCGTTGCGCGGCGCCTACGACGCGACCATGAAAAATCAGACGTTTCTCGCCGAGGCGCAAAAGCTCGGCATGATGCTGCGGCCCGGCGCCGGCGCGGCGGTGGAAGCCCTCGTCAAGCGCGTCGCCGATACGCCCAAACCCATCATCGCCGAAGCCGGCCGCCTGCTCGAATGGAAGGATTGAGATGCCAGGGATTTTTGTCGCCAAACACGCGGCTCTGAAGGACGGCGACCGCCGCATCGTCAAAACCACGCGCGGCGAGATCGGCGTGTTCGCCCATAGCGGCGGCTTTTACGCCTACGAGAACAAATGCGTTCACTCCGGCGGGCCAGCCTGCGAAGGCGTGATGATGCCGAAGGTGATCGACATCCTCGCCGAGGACAAGACCTATCAGGGCCAGGCCTTTTCCGAGGATGAAACGCATTTCGTCTGCCCGTGGCACGGCTATGAATACAACGTCAAGACGGGCGTCTGCGTCGGCGACCCCAGGCGCAAGTTGAAGAGCTACGAAGTCGTCCTCAGGGGCGACGACATTTTCGTCATTGCCTGAGGAAGTCCGCCATGAACATTCAAACCCCCGTGAACGAAGTGCGCGAATTGCGCTTCGACCAGTTCTCCTCCTCCGAATCGCTCGTCAAAGCGAGCGAGCAGGCGCACAAACGCAAGTATCAGGACTTTCTCATCGTCGACGTCGATTGCCACCATTACGAGACCGAGTCGCACGGCGAAGTGTTCAAATATATCGAGAACCCCGTGCTGCGCCGGCAGGCGATCGAATCCGCCAGCCGTGGCGGGCGCTCCAGCATGCTGGGCGGCTCCGTCGGCTATCAGGACATTGGCGGGCGCATCACGCGCCACTGGCTGCGCGGCAAGGAGAAGGTGGACGATTCCTCCCGCCATCGCGACATCGCCAAGAGCCTGCGCTGGATGGACGCGATGGGCGTCGACTACGCGTGCCTGTTTCCCACGCAGATGCTGTTTCTGGGCGCGCATCCGCAGGCGGAGGTCGAAGTGATGATGGCGCGCGCCTACAACCGCTGGCTCTGCGAACACATTCTGGCGCACGAACCGCGTATTGTCTCCATGCTCTATCTGCCTTTCAACGACCCCGACGCCACCTACCAGATGGTGAAGGATTTCGGCGACAGGAAGGGCGTCGTAGGCTTTATGGTGACTTCGCCGCGCTACAAGCCCGTTCATGACAATTGCTATATGAAGACCTATCGACTGCTGGAGGAAATGGGCAAACCCCTCTCCTTCCACGCCGCCTACAACTGGAACGACCAGTCGCTGGCGCTGACCAACAAATTCATCGGCGTGCACGCGCTGGGCTTCATGTGGTTCAACATGGTGCACATGACGAACTGGGTGGTGAACGGATTGCCGGAGCGCTTTCCAAAACTGAAGACCATGTGGATCGAAAGCGGCCTCACCTGGGCCTACAGCCTGATGCAGCGGCTCGATCATTCCTACAAGATGCGCACGTCCGATTGCCCGCAATTGAAGCGCAAGCCGAGCGAATATATGCGCGAAATGTATTTCTCGTCGCAGCCGATGGAAATGCCCGACGATCCCTCAATCCTCGAGGCGACGTTCAAGATGATCAACGCGGAGACCCAGCTTTGCTGGTCGTCGGATTATCCGCATTGGGATTTTGACTTGCCCGGCGTAATCTACGATTTGCCGTTTCTGAACGAGACGGCCAAGCGCAATATACTGGGCGGCAACGCCGCGAAATTGTTTGGCCTGGACATGAAGCCGGTGAAAAAGATTCCGCCCCTCGCATAGGCGGCGACGGCGCTATTTCTCCGTCGGGCGCCGATACAGCCAATCGAGCCGTTGCATCGTCCGCCCGGCGCCAAGACGCCGCATGACGGCGTCGCGCGCAAAACCCATGGGGCCGCTCATGTGATAGATGGCGCCCTGTTTGCGCGACGCGATGACGACGGCGCCCGCGCGGGCCGTCCGAGCGTTTTGATAGGCCTCCAGCGCCGCGTTGACGTCGTCGCCGCGCCGCGTGAATGCGGCGCCGAGCGCCGCGGCGTCCTCGATGGCCTGCGCCGCGCCCTGCGCGAAAAACGGCAACATGGGATGGGCGGCGTCGCCCAGCAGCGCGACCCGGTCGCCGCGCCAGCGCTGGACGGGATCGCGGTCGAACAGCGGCCAGCGCCGCCATTCCTGCGCGGCGCCGACAAGCGCGCGCGCCTCAGGCGCCCAGTTGGCGAATCGCGGCGAAATGTCGGCGGGTTCCGAGGCGATGGACCAAAGGTCGTCCGCGCCTTGCGCGCGCCACGGGTCTTCCGCGATGGCGACGACATTGACGAGTTCGCCCTTGCGCAAGGGGTAATGCACGAGATGAGCCTGCTTCCCCAGCCAAAGATTGGTCTCGGGCGCCAGCGCGAAGGGCGGCGCGTCGGCCCCGCGCACCAGGGCGCGCCAGGCGGCGCGGCCGGACCAGACCGGCTTGTCGGCAAGGCCAAGGCCGATGCGCTCGCGCACGACCGATTTCAGGCCGTCCGCGCCGATCAGAAAATCCGCGTCGACGCGAACGATGTCCCCGCCCGCGCGCGCGCCAATCTCGACGCCGGTTTTGCCGACGGCAAAGCCGGTCACATTCAATCCCGCGCGCAGGCTAACCGCGCGCTCGCCCGCGCAGGCCTCCACCAACACGCGCTGCAGATCAGCGCGGTGAACAACAAGGTACGGCGCCCCCCAGCGGGCTTCAGCGGCGGCGGCGAGTTTCAGGCGCGACAGTTCGGCGCCGTCACGCGCGCGCCGGATGCGCAGCAGCTCGGGCTGCGTGGCGAAATGCTCCACGCGTTCAAGCAGGCCCATGTCGCGCAGCACGCCGCAGGCGTTGGGAGCGAGCTGTAGACCCGCGCCCGCCTCTTCGATCATAGGAGCTCGCTCCAGCAGCGTCACACGCAGGCCCGCGCGCGCCAGCGCGATGGCCGCCGCGAGCCCGCCAATGCCTGCGCCCGCGATGGCCGCGTGGAGCTGTCTGGTCACTCAATATGTCCGGGGTCGGCGCGCGGTTTCACGCGACTCGCGGCGTCCATTCGCATTCGACGGGGTCGCAATGGCCATGCA
>JANYDZ010000227.1 GCA_025363375.1 Hyphomicrobiales bacterium | reverse complement strand
GATGTGGTGGCCCGCGCGAAGGAGATCGCCGGGGATTGAGGGCAGCGCGGGCCATCGGGACGGCGCTTCAACTTTCCTCTCTTCAACTTTCCTCCAGCTTGCCGCGCCTGCCCCCCGGGGCTAGACCAGCCTGCGTTTACGCGTCAAGAGTTGCTGCAAGAGTTGTCGATGTCGCATCCAGATAAATTCCATCTCGCCTGCGTGATGGGCGATCCCATCATGCATTCGCGCTCGCCGATGCTGCATAATTACTGGATGCGGCAACACGGACTGGCGGGAGCCTACGTGCCCGTGCACGTCGCCCGCGACCGGCTGGAAGCCGCGTTGCGCGCCCTGCCCGCGCTTGGGTTCGCGGGCTGCAATCTGACGATACCGCTGAAGGAAAAAGCGCTTGAGATCGTCGATGAAGTCGATGAAACCGCGCGGAAAATCGGCGCCATTTCCTGCGTCACCGTGCGTCCCGACGGATCGCTGGCGGGCGCCAACAACGACGCCTATGGCTTTATGGAAAGCTTTCTGGAAGCCTTTCCCGACTGGCGCGCGGACGCGGGGCCCGTGGCCGTGATCGGCGCCGGCGGCGCCGCCCGCGCCGTGGTCTATGCGCTGGCCGAGCGCGGCGCGCGCGAAATCCGCCTCGTCAACCGCACGTTTTTGCGCGCGGAATCGCTTGCGAAAGCCATCGGCGGACCGATCATGCCGTTGCAATGGGAAGATCGGCGCGCGGCGCTCGAGGGCGCGTCGCTCGTCGTCAACACAACGAGTCAAGGCATGGCGCGCAATCCACCGTTGGATCTTTCGCTCGACCGGCTGCCGCGACAGGCGCTTGCGTGCGACGTCGTCTACATCCCCGGCGAAACGCCGTTTCTGGCGGACGCGCGCGCGCGCGGACATCGCACGCTCAACGGGCTGGGCATGTTGCTCCATCAGGGCCGGCGCGCGTGGCAATCATGGTTCGGGATCGATCCACAAGTGACGCCTGAATTGCGCGCGATGATCGAAGCGACGATCTAGCGATTTGTCGCCGGCGCGCGTTTCGCGTTAAGCTGTGTCACAATTATCAAGAGGAGAACGCCATGCTGCCCCCCGACATCGATCCGCAATCGCGTTGCCGTCTGCCGCTCGTCAGGCGCGAAGACCTCGACGACAACGGCAAGAAAATGTTCGACGCGCACACCGATCCCAAGGGCGGCACGATCCGCGGCCTCAAGGGCCCTGGCGGCATCGGCCTGCATTCACCCGAGCTCGCGCATCATACGCGCCCGGTCGGGCGCTATCTGCGTTTCGAGGCGCCGGAATCGCCGCGCATCCGCGAGACCGCGATTCTCATCACGGCGCGCGAGTGCGACAGCAAGTTCGAATGGGCGGCGCATGAACCAGAAAGCCTCGGCGTCGGCGTGCCGCAGGCGGTCATCGACGTGATCAAGCACAAAAAGCCCACAACAGGCCTCGAAGACACCGACCAGATCATCATAGAACTCGGCCGCGAAGCTTTCGGCAAGCGCAAGGTCTCGCCGCAAACCTACGCGCGCGCCGAAAAGCGCTTTGGCCGCAAGGGCCTCGTCGATCTCGTGGCGTTGATGGGCAATTACGCGGGCACGGCGATGTTGCTGTGCGTGTTCGACATGCAGCTCGACGACGGACCGGATGTGGCGCAGCTGCCGGTGGGGTGAGCGGCGGGGAGCCTATTCCCCCTCCAGCGCCGCCTTCAGTTTGGCGATCACCGGCGCGGGGATCTCGTAAATTTTCTTCACCATCGCCTGCAGCGCGGCGCCGTCGATCGTTGAAATCACCAGTTTTTGCTTCGCCGCTTCCTCAACCGCCTGGGGATCGGCGAGCGCTTTCACGAACGCCGCGCGCACCGCGTCCACCCGCGCCGCCGGAACCTCCGGCGCCATGACGAAGGGGCGCGTGAAAACACCTTGGGAATAGAGCAGTTCCAGCATCTGCAACTTCTCGGCGTCCTTTGCGTAGCTCACCGTCAACGGCACTTTGGCCGCGTTGAGTTCGGCGTCGCCGCTGATGGATTCCTGCACGAGCACGCGCATGATTTTCTTCTCGAACCAGTCGGGGCGCTGCGACTGGATGGAGGTCCAGCCCATGCCGCAAATGCCCTGCACCTCGCCGGTTTCGACGGCCATGCCGACTTCGCGCGTGCCGGCGTAGCCGTGCACGAATTTGATCTTCGCGCCGAGTATGTTTTTCAGCGCCATCGGCATGTCGCGCGTGGTGCCTCCGCTGGAGCCGAGGATGACTTCCCTGGTGAAAATTTCCTCGAAGGTTTTTACGGGCGATTCAGCGCGCACCAGGCAGGTGAAGACTTCGGAATTGGCGCTGCCGATGTAATTCAGCGTTCGCGCGTCGTGCTTGATCTGCGCGGAATTCTGGCTGACGAGTTGATCGACGAGAGAGCCGGCCTGCGGCGCGCCCAAAATCGTGCCGTCTTTCGCGCCGATATTCGCGACCCAGCCAGCCGAGGTGTTGCCGCTGGCGCCAGGCATGTTCTGGACGACCACGGCGGGATTGCCGGGAATGTATTTGCCGATAAAGCGCGCCACGAGCCGGCCATAGAGGTCATAACCACCGCCGGCGGTGGAGCCGACGACAAGCGTGATCTGTTTGCCCTTGTAGAAATCGGCGACGGCATCCTGCGCCCTGGCCCCGGGCGCCATGACAAACGCCGTGACAAGCGCCGTGAAGGCGGCGATCAGCGACGGGATGGGGCGCATGGCGTTCTCCATAAAACTCACAAGCGGCAAAGCGCCGTTCATGACCGCCCTCGTGTTTCGAGACGAGGATTTCACGGGCCGCCTCATGGCAGCTTCGAGCGATAATGATCCCAGGTCTTCTGGAACAGGCTCTTCGTCCAAAGTTTTTCGCGGCAAAGCTGCTGCTCCTCCTCGGAGAAAACGTAGGGCTCGCCGATCTGCATCGCCATGTACTGGCGCTCGGAGTTTTCTTCCAGATAGACGGCGAGCGTGAAGGCCTCCGTCACATCCGCGCCGACAACCGTGACCCCGTGCGACTTCAACAGGATCGATGGACGCTCCCCAAGCTCCTTCGCGAGCTGCTGTCCCATTGCTTTTGTGTTGATGGAGTTCGGGCTGTCGAACAGCGGAATTTTGCCGAGCAGCACGCCCTGCGCGTAGACCGGCTTATAGGACGTGCCCGTCATCGACAGATAGGTCGACCAGCGCGGATGCGTATGCACGATGGCTTTCACATCGGGGCGGGCGCGATAAATTTCCGAATGAAGATGAAATTCCAGCGGCGGCGGCACGTTGCCTTCCAGCGGCTTGCCGTCGAGATCGATGGCGATGATGTCGGCCTCTTTCAACGCTCCGCGCACCGAGGGACCGGAATTGACGAGCATGCGGTTGTCGCCCGTGCGGGCGGAGAAATGACCGTTGTAGTCCACGACATTGGCGCGCTCGAGCATGCGAATGGCGTCGGCGAGTTGGGTGCGGGCGGCGGATTCGGGCAGCATTGGGGGGCTCCGGGCATGAAATTGTCGGTTTTTGACGCGCGATGAAATGGCGCCGGGCGAGGTTTATTTCTTCTCAATTTGCTCCCGCCACAAGTCCCAGGGCCGGCTCACCACGTTCACGTTCACCGCGTCCGCGAGCCGCCCCTCCTCCTCGTCGAGCGCGGCGATCGGCCCGCCGAGGATGGTCGCCTGAATCTGCAATTTCGCGTTGGCTTCCGTATAGACCGCGCGGAAAACCGCGTGCTTGAGGCTGGGGCCGACCGCCACGGAGCCATGGGCGCGCATGAGCGCAATCGGCTTGTCGGCGAGCACCTTTGCGAGTTCCCGGCCCTTGGCGTGATCGGACACCAGCATATCCGTCGCGCCAAACTTTTCGCGGATGTCGAATACCGGCACGCCCTGCGCGATAAAGGCGGCGTTGTGATACATCGCGCGCATTTTTCCCTGCACGAGGCTGAAAGGCACGACGCTCGGCGAATGGGAATGGACGATGCTCATGACATCGGGCCGCGCCTTGTAGATTTCGCCGTGAATGAATTTTTCCAGAAACGAGCCCCTGCCCCTGGGGTCGATGGCGTCGGCGTCGAGATCGTACTCCATGTTGTCGTCAGCGGTGACGCGCGCGGGCGCGATCGAACGCGCCATGAGGAAGCGCTCGGCCGAATCAGG
>JANYDZ010000183.1 GCA_025363375.1 Hyphomicrobiales bacterium | reverse complement strand
CCCGACCGCACCGCCGGCGCTCGCCTGCGCCAGCGAAAATACCCCCGCAAGCGCGCCGCTGCCGGGCGCCGCGCTCTTGGGCGCCGCGCTCTTGCGCCTCGAAGACATCCACCTCGCCTTCCGCGGCGTGCGCGCGCTCGACGGCGTCACCCTTGACGTGCGCGAAGGCGAAATTCTCGGCCTCGTCGGCCCCAATGGCTCGGGCAAATCGACGCTCATCAATGTGATCAGCGGATTCTACAAGCCGGACGCGGGCGCGCTGAAATTCGCCGGCGCGGACGCGACGGGCGATGCAGGTCACGCGCGCGCGCGGCGCGGTATCGCCCGCACATTTCAAATTCCCCGCCCCTTCCGCCGTCTCACGGTGCTGGAAAATGTCGTCGTCGCGGGAGAGTTTGGCGCGCGCGGCCTCGACCATTCCGCCGCCGTGGCGCAGGCGCGCGAGCTTCTCGCCTTCACCGGGCTCGACGCGCGCGCCGACGCCCTGCCCGCCGACATCAATCTGCATCAACGCAAATTCCTCGAACTCGCGCGCGCGCTGGCTTCGGGCGCGCGTCTCATCATGCTCGATGAAGCGCTCGCGGGCCTGACCCCGTCGGAAATCACCACGGCGATCGAAATGGTGCGCAAAATCCGCGCCCGCGACGCCACCATCATTTTCGTCGAGCACAACCTGCGCGCCGTGCTGGCGCTGGCGGACCGTCTCGTCGTGCTCAATCAAGGAAAAATCATCGCGCAGGGAGAGCCGCGCGCGGTGATGAACGATCCCGCCGTCGTCTCGGCCTATCTGGGAGAGGACAATGCTGAGCATTGAAGCTCTCGATGTGTTTTACGGCGAGGCGAGAGCGCTCACCAACCTTTCGTTGAGGCTCGCGGAGGGCGAGATCGCCTGCGTCGTGGGTCCCAACGGCGCCGGCAAGACGACGCTTGTCAACGCGGTGGCGCGTTTGCTGCCGGCGCGCGCGGGATTCATCAAAATCGCCGGCGAAGACGTGACAAACCTTACGCCGCAACAACTCGCCGACCGGGGCGTCGCGCTGATCCCCGAGGGCCGCCGCCTCTTCACGACCATGTCGGTTGAAGAAAACCTCGACCTCGGCTGCTACCGCCCCGCCGCGCGCGCCCGTCGCGCGCAAGGCCTGGAACAGGTCTACGCCATGTTCCCCATCCTGAAGGAGCGCCGCGCGCAAATCGCCGGCACGCTTTCGGGCGGTCAGCAACAAATGGTCGCCATCGCCCGCGCGCTGATGGCGCGGCCAAAATTATTGTTGATCGACGAGCCTTCGCTGGGCCTCGCGCCGGTGATCATCACGCAGGTGTTCGAGACGATCAAGGCGATCCACGCCAGCGGCGTGAGCGTGCTGTTGATCGAGCAGAACGCCGCCAAGGCGCTCGCCGTATCGCAGCGCGCCTATGTGTTGGACTGCGGCGCGATTGTCGCGGAAGGAACGCCGGCGGAACTGCGCGGACGCGGCGAGATAAACGCCGCGTATCTGGGGCATGGGGGGTGAGAAGGCTGATAAGGGCGATCGAACCGTTTAACCCGGGCGGGGATTGCGCAGACTGGGGCGAGTAGCTGCGCTGTAGGGAGCGTTCCAGCAACCCCGGCACAGGGAAGAAACGCCCCCGCTCCGTGAATGCTGTGAATTTGCCCCGCGCCCCGCCCCGTGCGAAACCCCCGCTCATGCTGCACATCAACAACCTCACCTACCGGCTGGGCCCCCGCTTGCTGTTCGACGGGGCCTCCGCCGGCCTGCCGGACCGGGCGCGCGTCGGCTTTGTGGGACGCAACGGCGCCGGCAAGACGACGCTTTTTCGCCTGATATCAGGCGAAATCGACGCCGAGAACGGAGATATCAGCATTCCCAAACAGGCGCGGCTGGGCCGTGTGGAGCAGGAGGCGCCGGGCGGACCGGGCTCCCTCATCGACTTCGTGCTGATGGCGGACGTCGAGCGCCACGATCTCCTCGCCGAGGCCGAGACAGCCAAAGACCCCAACCGCATCGCTGAAATCCAGATGCGGCTTGTGGACATTGAAGCCCACGCGGCCCCCGCCCGCGCGGCGAGCATTCTCTCCGGCCTCGGCTTCGACCACGAGGCGCAACAACGCGCGCTCAGCGAGTTTTCCGGGGGATGGCGCATGCGCGTGGCGCTGGCGGCCGTGCTGTTCTCGGCTCCCGACGTGCTGCTGCTCGACGAACCCACCAATTATCTTGATCTTGAGGGCTCGCTCTGGCTGATCGAATACCTCGCCCATTACCCCGCCACCATCATCGTCATTTCCCATGACCGCGACATGCTCGATGAAGTCGCCGATCACATTCTGCATCTCGATCAGGGCAAATTGACCCTCTGGCGCGGCAATTACACAAGTTTCGAAAAGCAGCGCCGCGAGCAACAGGCCGTGCAGCTCAAACACCTGAAAAAACAGGAAGAGCAGAGAAAACATCTGCAAAGCTTCGTTGACCGCTTCCGCGCCTCCGCCACCAAGGCGACTCAAGCGCAATCGCGCTTGAAAATGCTGGCGCGCATGGAGCCGGTCTCCGCCATGGTGGACCAGCAGGTGCTGCCCTTCAGCTTTCCTTCGCCGGAAAAGCCATTGTCGCCGCCCATCGTCGCCATGGAAGGCGCGAGCGTGGGCTATGACGAACGCGTCATCCTCTCGAAGCTCAATCTTTTTATATCGAATGACGACCGCATCGGCCTGCTCGGCTCCAACGGCAACGGCAAATCGACCTTCGCGAAACTCGTCGCGGGCCGCCTCGAAAAAATGTCGGGCGCCGTCAAACGCTCAAGCAAATTGCAGGTGGGCTTTTTCGCGCAGCACCAGATCGACGACCTCGATCCCAACGGGAACGCTTACTCGCACGTGGCGGAACTCATGCGCGATTCCACCCAGGCGAAAATCCGCGGCCGTTGCGCGCAGATCGGCTTTCCAAATGTGAAGGCCGACACGCGCGTCACCGAACTTTCCGGCGGCGAGAAGGCCCGCCTGCTGATGGGCCTCGCCACCTTCAACGGCCCGCATCTGCTGATCATGGACGAGCCGACCAACCAT
>JANYDZ010000175.1 GCA_025363375.1 Hyphomicrobiales bacterium | reverse complement strand
GTATCCGCAGCCCGCACGACGTGATCGGTTCGCAAGGCTACTATCGCTATCTCTCGGAATTGCCCGACCTCGTGCTCTTGATGGACGAGGCGCACCGTTACCGCGCCAAGGCGGGCTTCAACGCGATCGCCGACTTGAGGCCGATGCTCGGGCTCGAATTGACGGCGACGCCGAAAACCGTTGGGGCCAAATCCATCGATTTCAAGAATGTCATTTATCGTTACCAACTTGGCGACGCGATGGCCGACGGCTTCGTCAAAGAGCCCGCCGTCGCCACCCGAAAGGACTTCGATCCGAAATCCGTCACGCCTGAGCGGCTCGAAGACATCAAGCTTGAAGACGGCGTTCAGGCTCACGAAAACACGAAACTGGCGCTGCGCAACTATGCCGAACGCACGGGCGCGGAATTGGTCACGCCGTTTATGCTTGTCGTGGCGCAGGACACGACGCACGCCGAGGACATTCGCAAAAAAATTGAATCCGACAAGTTCTTTGCCGGGCATTACAAGGGCAAGGTCATCCGCGTCGATTCCGCCCTGAGGGGCGAGGAAAGCGACGAAGCCACCGCGAAACTCGTGGCGCTTGAGCACGACGGCAAGACGGAAATCGTCATTCACGTGAACAAGCTGAAAGAGGGCTGGGACGTCACCAACCTCTATACGATCGTGCCGCTTCGCGCGTCGGCTTCAGATATTCTGACCGAGCAAACCCTCGGGCGCGGCCTTCGCCTGCCCTACGGTAAACGCACAGGCGAAGACGCCATCGACACGCTCACGGTAATCGCGCACGACCGCTTTCACGAGGTCATCAACAAGGCCAAAGAGCCAGGCTCGATTGTCCTCAAGTCCGTCGAGATCGACGCCGACGGAAACGTCTGGCGCGAGGGCACGGTCGAATTGTCGTCGCCGTCAATCGCGCAAGCCTTCGTCGCGGGCTTCGCCGAGAGCCCGCAGGCGGCCTATTCCGGCGCGCCGAAGGACCTCGAAAGCCCGCAAGCGCAAACCATCGTCGCCGTGACGGCGCAAGTCATCAAGCAAATGGAGCGGGAACTCCCCAACCTCGCCCAGCTCAAATCGCCGGAGATTCAGGCCAAGATCGTCAAGCGCGTCGAAGAGCTCACGCGCCCGGTTCAGGGGACATTGGACGGCGTGCTTGAGAGGCCTGACGTGGGCAAAATCGTCCGCGCCTTTGCCGACTATGTCGCAAACACCACCATCGAAATTCCGCAAATCGTCGTGCTGCCGACGAGCGACGTGACGTTCAGTTTTCGGGATTTCGACCTCGCCAATCTCGATACAATCGCGCCGCAGCCGCTTTCCGACGAAATCATCGTCGAGCAAATGCGCACCGGGCAGCGGCTGACCATCGCCCGCAACATGGCCGTCGTGCGCGAAGACCGAATGGAAGATTATCTGGTCGTGCATCTGATTGATTACGAACAGGTCGATTACGACGCCAACGCCGACTTGCTTTATAAATTGTCCGGCCAATTGATCGGACGCTTGCAGGCGTATTTGCCGGGCAAGGAAGCGGTCGAGAACGTGCTGATCCACCAGGGCAAGGCGCTTGCCCGATTCATCTTCGACCAGATGATGAAGCATTATGAGGAGACGCCGACGCAATACCAGGCGCGGGTTTCCAAGGGCTATCAAGTGCTGGAGCCCCCGTCATTCAAGGTGAGCGACCCCAAGGCCGTTCGAGACTTCCGCGCGCCCGTCAGCCCGGCCAGCGATACGCGGCGACATGTGTTCGACGGGTTCAAACGCTGCGCCTGTCCGCGCCAATCCTTTCAGTCCGACGAAGAGCGGCGCTTTGCGGTGTTAATCGATTCGGAAAATGAAGCGGACGTAATCCGGTGGGTTAAGCCGGGGCGAAAGCAATTCCAGATCGAATATCTTCGCGCCGAGCGCTACGAGCCGGACTTCGTTGTCGAAACAAAAACCGAAAAGCTAATCGTCGAAATCAAGGCGAAGGGCGAATTGACCGACCCCATTGTGATGGCCAAGGCCAAAGCGGCGCGAACCTGGGTGGGGCACGCCAACACCCATGCGCGGACCTACTCCGGGAAGCCATGGCGTTACGTGCTGATTCCTCACGACGCCGTGCTGGCCAACGCGACGCTGGCGGGCTTGGCCGGCAAGTTCGCGCAGACGGCGATTTTGACGGAGGCGTGAAAGGTATCTGTACGCGGGGTCACCGTGATTGCGGCGTGACGTGCAGCTCGATGCCAGCCTGCTTTTGCAAATATTCGAAGGAAAATTGCCGAGGTTGTAGGCGAGCGCGTGAAGCTTGAGACGAACCGCGTTGGCGGCGAATGAACGACATGACAGCCGCGTCCATTTGATCGCGCCCTTGCCCTCTTTGATCCATTGCTCGCAGGTTCCGCGCTTGTTGTAGAAAGCGACGACATTCTCGATGCGGCGTGGCGCTTGCAAAAGGTATCGGGCGTCCCCTTCGGGACGGGCTGTCGTGAATGGAGCCGCGTGGCGTCTCCGCCCTTCGGGCTTCCATCCCTGACGATTCCATTCGGCACCCCTCGCCGGGGGCAGTCGGTCCCGCGTCCCGCCGCCTTTGGCGTCGTCGCTATGCTGGCGCTCCTGCGGCTGCCCTCGCTTTTCGGCGAAACCGGTCTCGGGGCTGGCGAATGGCCGTCGCTGCGCGCCGGAACCATGCGCCCTTGCTGAATTATCGCCGCGCCGAATCGCGGCGCGTGCAAGCAATCGGCGCGTCCGCCGGACGCGCCGCGGTTTTACATCGTATGCGCCGGGACCGGCGCGGCCTTTGGCCGGGCGGGGAAAGAGGGCGTTCCCCCTCTCTCCCCCGGCAAGCCGAAAATCGGGTCTCCCCAGTCTTCCGCGCTGCGCTTGTGCAGACCGCCGGCGCGTCGCGCCGGCGCCCTACGGGTGGGCGATCCCCCTCCCGATTTTCAGCTTGCCCCCCTCTCACCCCCGGTTCGCCACCTGGCAGGCGGCATGGGCAGGCCATGCGCGCGCTGCCCGCATTGAAGAAAGGCAAAGCCATGAAAACCTCGGGCAAAACCATCAAGACGACCGGACGCGGCAAACAGGTCGCGAAAAAAACACGGGCGGCGGACGCCAGCGTCAGCGCCGAAGCGGGCGCGGACACGCCGCGCCGGTGCGTCATTCCGCTCAACCGTCTCGTTCCCGACCCGCGCAACGTCCGCCGCTTCGCGTCGGAAGCTGGGATCGAGGAATTGTGCGCGATGATCGCCACCAACGGATTGTTGCAAAATCTCGACGTGCGGCCCGCCCCCAAGGGCAAGTTTTACGTCACGGCGGGCGCGCGGCGGCTCAGGGCGTTGAAGGAACTGGCGAAGCGCGGGGTTGTCATCGAGACCGAGGGCGTCAAGGTCACCGGGGCTTATCCCGTCGCGGTAATGGTCCTGTCGGAAAAACACATCCCGACCGAAGTGTCGCTGGTCGAGAACATCGGCCGCACCAGCATGAACGTCGCCGACGAGGTCGAGGCGTTTCGCACGCTGGTCGAGGAAGACGGCTTTTCCTCCGAGCAGATAGGCGACCGCTTCGGCATCAGCCACGCCACGGTGCGGCGGCGGGTGAAACTGGCGCGCGTGTCGCCCCGGCTCATGGGAGAATTCCGGGAGGGCAAGGCGACCTTGGACCAACTCGAGGCGCTCGCCGTCGCCGACGATCACGCCGAACAGGAAACCGCCTTTTACGGCCTGCCCGAGTGGAACCGCGACGCGCGGCAAATCCGGGCGCGGCTCACGTCGGAAAAGATCAGGGCCGACAATCGCCTTGTCCGCTTCATCGGCGTCGAGGCCTATACGGAGGCGGGCGGCACGATCACCCGCGACCTGTTCAGCGAGGACGCGGATGTGTACCTCGACAGCAAGGCGCTTGTGATGAAGCTGGTTTCCGAACGGCTGGCGGCGGCGGCGCGGGACATCGAGGCCGAGGGCTGGAAATGGACCGAGTATTTCGCCAGCGAACGCGAGTGCGGCCCGGTGCTGCCGGTCATTCCCTCGTTCAAGCGCGAACACACCGAGGCCGAGAACGCCGAGGTCGCGGAGATCATGGCTTTCGTCGAGGCGAACGAACCCGCTTACGAAGCGGGGGACATGACGGAGGACGAGATCGCGGGTTATGAGGCCAGACTCGCCCGCATGGACGAGATCGACGCGGCCTGCATCGGCCATTATCCCGAACTTGTCGCTTTCGCCGGCGCGCGGATGTTTCTGGACCACGAAGGTGAAATCGTCGTGCGGCGCGGGCTTCTGAAAATCGAGGAGCAGCGCGAACTGGCGGCGCGCGAACGGGCGAAGCGCGACGCGGACCGCGCGGCGGAAGCCGAAGCGCGGGGCGAGGCCTTCGAGCCGGAGGGCGTGGAAACCGGCGGCGAGGCGAGCCCGGCGGGCGAGCCGGGGGCCGGTCAGGACGGGGCGGGCCTGTCCGCCGCCGTCATCGAGGATTTGACCAAGGCGCGCACCGCCGCGTTGGCGGTGGAACTGGCGAAGCGTCCCGACGTGGCGCTGGCGGCGCTGGTTCACGCGCTCGCTTTGCCCTTGCTTTATGCCGGAGGGAGCGGGTTCGGCCAGACCCCGGCGGTGTCGATCCGGGCGACCCCCGCCCCGCTGCATGTCGCGACGCCGGACGAGGACAATGGCGCGGCTTTCGCGGCGTTCGACGCGTTGATGGAAGACTGGCGCGCGCGTCTGCCAGCCAATCCGGCGGACCTCTGGACATGGTGTCTTGAGGCCGAAGCGGAGCAACTGAATGGGTTGATGGCCTGTCTGGTCGCGGCGACGGTCAACGCTGTGGCGTTCCGGCACGAAGCTGGCGGCTACGCGGCGAACCGGCTGGCGCATGCCGACGCGCTGGCGCAAGCGGTCGGGCTCGACATGCGCGCGTATTGGACGCCGGGCCGGGAGTTTTTCCGGCGCGTTCCGAAATCCATCGCTGCGCGGGCCGTCACCGAG
>JANYDZ010000126.1 GCA_025363375.1 Hyphomicrobiales bacterium | reverse complement strand
GCGCGGGAAAACGCGCGGCGCGGCGCGCGGCGCGACACGGGCTGCGCCCCGGATCGACTGCCGGAACCGGGCCACCGATCCCTTGGCACGGCCGCATAGAGTTTAAAGCCTCAAAGATGGCCGTACACTGGCATGTTTTATTTCAGGTAGGGTGGTAGCTCTCATGCTCATAATGCGCCCCTGGACCCTCTCCAGCCCAGACGATCGCTATTCCCTGGTCAGCTAAAGCCCCCGGCGCTTCTTCGGCTCGCCAATTTTCCTCAGCAGCGCCAGCGCAGGCTTGATCGCCTTGTCCTCGCGCACCCGGCGCGCGCGCAGCTCGAATTGCTGCCGGGCCTTCGCCTTGCCGGCCTTGAATTGCGTCTCGACGCGTTCTGCGGTTTCGCGAATTTCCTCGCGCACCTTGTCGCGGCGCTCCCGCAGCTTGAAAATCAGCGCGTCTCCGGCGCTTTTGCGCGCCGGCAGCTTTTCGGTGGCGCGGCGGTAGACCCAGACACGGGCCGGCGGCAAATTGAGCCACACGGGGGGCGAGGGTTCGGCGTTGAACAGAATGCGCGGCGCGCTGCGGGCGCGGCGCGGTATCGGCGACACCATTCCGTAGGTGAATTGCACGAAACATCCGTCGAATTGCATCAGGCCGAACGCCTGATCGAGCAGCGAAAGCCGTTCCGGGTCGGGCTTGTTGAGCAGCGGCAGACTGGAAACAATCGCCGCCGCCGGCCCTTCGAGCTGCCCGTCGAGCGTGCGGGCAAGGTTATAGGCGTCGCCTTGCACAATCTGGCAGCCGGGAAAGCGGCGCTCAAGCAGGCGGCAGAACTTCGCGTCGAATTCGACAAGGACAAGGCGTTCCGGCGCAATGCCGCGCTGAATCAGCGCCTGCGTCACCGGTCCCGTGCCGGGGCCGAGCTCGATGATCGGGCCGTTGCTCGCGGGATCGACATAACGCGCCATTGTGCGCGCCAAAGCCCTGCCGGAGGGCGAAACCGCGCCGGTAATTCCGGGATTTTCAAACCAGGCCTTGAAAAAACGCGCCTCGTCGGCGATCCGCTCTTCAAGCGGCGCCTTCGCGTCGACGACGCCCGCGGATTCGCGGCGTTTCGGCAATTGGCGCAAGCTCGTCATCCTCCCACGCACGGCAACACCAGCGCGCGTGGAAAATCGCTGAATTCGCGGCGTTCGTCAAGAAACTGTTGCGCAACCGTGTTAGCCGCGCCGCGCCGAACCACCCGACCCGTCACGACTTGCTGATATTCTCAAAGAAGTCCTTCATCTTTGAAAAGAACCCCGCCGATTCAGGATGAGTCTTGTTGGAGGATTCCGCCTCGAACTCGCCGAGCAATTCGCGCTGCCGCCGCGTGAGATTTTGCGGCGTTTCGACGCGCGCCTGAATGTAGAGGTCGCCGAAATCGCGCGTGCGCAGCACTGGCATGCCCTTGCCGCGCAGTTTGAACTGCTTTCCCGATTGCGTGCCTTCGGGAATCTTCACGGTGGCCTCGACGCCTTCGAGCGTATGCACCGCGAAATCGCCGCCGAGCGCCGCCTGCACCATGGAAATCGGCACCTGACAATAGAGATCAGCGCCGTCGCGCTGGAAGAACGGATGCGGCTTGATCGACAGGAATATGTAGAGATCGCCGGACGGCCCGCCGCGCACGCCCGCCTCGCCCTCGCCGGTCAGCCTGATGCGCGTGCCGTCTTCAACGCCCTGCGGGATATTCACCGCAAGGCTGCGGTCGCGCGTGACCCGGCCGGAACCCGTGCAGGACGCGCAGGGATTGTCGATGACCTGTCCGCGCCCGGCGCAGGACGGACAGGTGCGTTCTATGGCGAAAAAACCCTGCTGGGCGCGCACGCGTCCCTGCCCCTGACACGGCGCGCAAACGCGCGGCTTGGCGCCCGGCTTGGCGCCCGATCCGGCGCACGTTTCGCAGGTGACCGTCGTGGGCACTTTGATGGCGGCGTTCTTGCCGCGAAACGCTTCTTCCAGCGTGATTTCCATGTTGTAGCGCAGGTCGGAGCCGCGCTCCCGGCCACCCGAACCCCGGCGCGCGCCGCCGCCGCCAAGACCGCCGAAGAGATCGTCGAATATGTCCGCCATCGAGGAGGCGAAGCCTTCGGCCCCGAAGCCCCCCTGGCCGCCGCCGCTCTGCTCGAAAGCGGCATGGCCGAAACGGTCGTAGGCGGCGCGCTTCTGGCCATCGGACAGGCACTGGTAGGCCTCGTTGAGTTCCTTGAATTTGGTCTCGGCTTCCTTGTTGCCGGGATTGCGGTCGGGATGATGCACCATGGCCGCCTTGCGGAAAGCGGCTTTGAGGTCGCTTTCACTGGCGGACTTCACCACGCCGAGGATTTCGTAATAATCGCGTTTGGCCATGTCAGATATTGCTCTTCGGGGCGGCGCCGCTGGAGGCCGACGATTTTCGCTCAAGCGTGTCCATGATCGACGGCGGCGCGTCTGCAAGCAGGTGCAGATCGCTATGTTCCCGATCCTCGCCCCGCAGCGCCGATCCAAACACGCGCGGATTCACGGCGCGACGGCGCAGGACCGCCGCCCGGATTGCCGCGCGGTGAAGATCAAGCGCGATCGAAGGCTTCATGTTTCCCGCCGCCTCGGCGCTTTGAGCGCCGCCAGAAAGACCGCCGTCCAATATTCATATCGGGCGGCCCCCGTAAAGAGCCGCCGCCTGTTGTCCGGCGCATTCTTCCGCCGGGCGTCCGACGGCGTCTATCACCAGAGGGTCGTCATTCCACGGTTCGACGCGCCCGGCCAATATTTCCGGACCCGCCGGTCATTTGTACCCGGCAACGTTCGTCGCAGGCGTCCCGGCGCGCCGACGATCCCCGGCCGTTCAATGGCGTCGATCGGCAATCACAACGCCCCGCACAACGCCCTGCGCGCCGCGCCGAACCCTGCGCGCCAGAACTGGCGCGATCATCAATTTTCCAGTCGCGGGCAAGCCGTTGAAAACGAACAGCTTCGGGCCGCCGTTCGACCAAAACAAACTCCCCCGGTGGTCCGGGGGAGTCGCAACATCGAAAATGGCTGCGCTAGCCACGCTCAGCCCTTCTTCTTGTCGTCCCCGTGCACTTCCTTGAAGTCGGCGTCGATGACGTCCTCCTTCCTGGCGTCCGCGTGGGCATCCGCGCCGGGAGCGGCACCTTCCGCCTGCTGCGCCTTGTACATGGCTTCGCCGAGCTTCATCGAGGCCTGGACCAGTTCGTTGGTCCTGGTCTTGATGTGTTCGGCGTCCTCGCCCTCAAGCGCGGTCTTCAACTCCGCCCGGGCCGATTCGATAGCGCTCTTGTCGGCTTCCGAAACCTTCTCGCCGAATTCCTTCAGCGATTTCTCGGACGAGTGCAGCATCGCCTCGCCCTGGTTTTTGGCGTCGACGAGTTCGCGGCGTTTCTTGTCCTCGGCGGCGTTGAGCTCGGCGTCCTTGACCATCTTCTGGATGTCGGCGTCGGAAAGACCGCCAGACGCCTGAATCCGGATTTGCTGCTCCTTGTTCGTCGCCTTGTCCTTGGCGGTCACGTTGACGATGCCGTTGGCGTCGATGTCGAAGGTGACTTCAACTTGCGGCATTCCTCTGGGAGCAGGTGGAATTCCCACGAGATCGAACTGGCCAAGCGCCTTGTTGTCCTGCGCCATTTCGCGCTCGCCCTGGAAGACGCGGATCGTCACCGCCGTCTGGTTGTCCTCGGCGGTCGAGAAGACCTGGCTTTTCTTGGTCGGGATCGTTGTGTTGCGGTCGATCAGGCGCGTGAACACGCCGCCCAGCGTTTCAATGCCGAGCGAAAGCGGCGTCACGTCGAGCAGCAGCACGTCCTTCACGTCGCCCTGCAGCACGCCGGCCTGCACGGCGGCGCCGATGGCGACGACTTCGTCCGGGTTGACGCCTTTGTGCGGCTCCTTGCCGAAGAAGTTTTTGACGATTTCCTGCACTTTGGGCATGCGCGTCATGCCGCCGACGAGCACGACCTCGCCGATTTCGGCGGCGGTCAGGCCGGCGTCCTTGAGCGCTTTGCGGCAAGGCTCGACGGTACGCTGGATGAGATCGTCGACGAGCGATTCGAATTTCGCCCGGGTGAGCTTCATCGTGAGATGTTTGGGGCCCGTCGAATCGGCGGTGATATAGGGCAGGTTGATGTCGGTCT
>JANYDZ010000121.1 GCA_025363375.1 Hyphomicrobiales bacterium | reverse complement strand
TTTTCGTTGCCGCTGTCCGCCGCCCTCGTTCTCGCCGCGCCCGCCTTCGCTCAACCCGCCGACGACTTCTACCGCGGCAAAACAATCACCCTCGTCGTCGGCATGGCGCCGCCTGATCAGCACGACAACGATGGCCGCGCGCTCGCCCGCCACATCGGCAAATATATTCCCGGCAATCCCGCTATCATCGTCCAGAACATGCCCGGCGCCGGCGCGCTGAAAGCGGCGCAATATATCGCGGCACACGCGCCCAAGGACGGACTAACTTTCGGCATTTTGCAGCGCGGCGTCTACCTCATGCCGCTGCTGGGCTTTCCCGACGCCAATTACGATCCGCTGAAATTCAGCTTTATCGGCGCGCGCTCGCCGGAAACCTCGATCACCGTGACCTGGCGCGAGTCGAAAGCCAAAACGCTCGCCGACGCGCGGCGACAGGAAGTCGTGCTGGCCTCGGCCGGCGGCGGCGGCGACGGCAACGTGCTGCCGTTTCTCTACAACGAAACGCTCGGCACGAAGTTCAAGGTCATCGGCGGCTATCCCGGCGGCGGCGACATGAATCTCGCGGTGGAGCGCCGCGAAGTCGATGGCCGCGGCGGCTGGTCCATGGGCGCCATGCGCGGCACGCGCGACGACTGGTGGCGGGAGAAGAAGGTCAACATCATCCTGCAACACGCGCTGTTCAAACATCGCGATCTCGCCGACGTGCCGCTGGCCCAGGAGAGCGCGAAAAACGCGTCTGACCGCGCGCTGCTCGAACTCTTCGGCAAGCAACAAGGCGTCGGCTTCGCCTTCGTCGCCCCGCCGGGAGTGCCGGCCGACCGCATGGCCGCGCTGCGCCTTCGCGCAAACGACGCAAGATCCCGCCTACCGCGCCGAAGCCGCGGCCATGAAGGTCGATCTCGATCCATTGTCGGCGGCGCAGATGGAGGCGCTGATGCGCGATATCTATGCAACGCCGAAAGACGTGGTGGAGCGCGCCAAGGGGATTTTGCGGGCCAATGGGGCGAACCTGAATTGAGGGCGCTGCTTTCCCGGATCCCCCTTCCCACGGGGTGATGGACTCCCGGCGCCGCCGTTCATCCCCCCGGCAGATATTTTTTCATCACCACATTCTTCAACCGCTCCTTGCGCGCGCCGGTCACGTCGGCGATCAGCCCCAGCGCCCGCGCGCGGGTCGCTTCGGGCGATTGGTACTCGACATAGCGTTCCAGCCTGTCGCCTTCAGCGAGCATGGCGGGATCAGTAAGCACTTTTTTGAAAGCCGCCTGCAGATAAGCCAGCCGCTCCGGCGGTACTTGCGGCGATGTCAAAATGACGCGGCCTAGCGCGTCGACTTCCGAGCGCGCCGAAAGCCACCAGCTCTGTTCGGGCGTCGGCGCGCCGCCTTCGAACACGGTGGGCATGTCGGGAAAGAACCGCGTGCGGGCTTTCGCGACGACCGCGACGGCGCGGTTTTGCGCGGACTTGATGTAATTGTTGGCGGAGGTGTCGGAGACATAAAGCGCGTCCATCTCGCCGCGCGCAATGGCGAGCGAGCCCTCGTTGCTCGACTTGTAACCCATGACAACGCGGCAATTGATGGAATAGGCCTCGCACAGCATCGAGGCGCCGTCGGAGAGACCGTCGATGGGCCCCGTCGCCGGCCAGCGGATGGCGACGCCAGCCCTCACGAGATCGTCCATGGATTTATAGGGCGAATCCGGCTTCACAAGCACAAGCCAGGGCGACGAACTGACCGTCGCCAGATAACTCACCCTGGCAAGATCGTATTGTACCGTCGGAAGATCGAAAAGCTGCGACAGCACGGCGCCGCCGCCGTTCATGACGATGAATTGCGTGCCGTCGTGTTCAGCGGCGCTGATGCGGTTGAGCGCCGCCAGTCCGCCCGCCGCCGGCTGATTGTCGACGACGACATTTGTTCCCAGCGCGGCGGCAAGATGCGGCGCCAGCAGACGCGCATAATTGTCATAGCCGCCGCCAGGCCCGCCCCCGGCTATGAAGCGCAACGTGTGGGATTTGTAGAACGCTGCCGGGTCCTGCGTCGTCTGGGCGGAGGTTGGCGTCGCGCAAAAAACCGCAAAACCCACGGCGGCAAAGGCGCATGTGAAAAACCGCATGTTCGCTCCCGCGTTGGGCGCTGGCGCCATTGTCCCGCCGCAAGGCTAGGCCCTGGCGCCGCCGCGGTCAATTTGCCGCCAACGAAGTGGAAAGAGATTGACGCGGCCGCTGGCGCTTCTAATCTGCGTGCCATTCCAGTCCATACGCGCACTCCCGTCTTCGCAGTTTCCGGAGCCGCCATGCAATATGTCTGCGACGCCTCGCCGAAACTTACGTGGTTCCGCATCGAGACGGAATCGGAAGCCCTGCGCGAATCCGCCGAGATGAACCACAAGGTCGCCAGGCATTTCGCGCAGACGCGCGTGGACGCGGCGAAGTCCTGGAAGCCGCCGGCTTCCGCGCGCTATATCGAACAGGACATCGGCAAGCAGGACCACATCGTGCGCAACATGCCGGTCTTTCTCACGCTGCGCGACGAGGACGGCCAGCCGCGCGTGACGGCGATGTTGCCGCCGCCCGGGCCGTCGGGCTCGGTGTTCCGTCCCATTATCGTGGGACGCGGCAATTCCAACCCCTACGTCGAATACGCCGACGCCATCGCAAAGCTCGCGGCGCACATGAACTGCGCGCTGGAACAATCGCATTGCTATCCCTACCGCCGGTCCTGAGAGCGCGAAAATCCGCTCACTCCGCCGTGATCTTCGCCTTCGCGATCACGCCCGCCCAGCGCGGAATTTCTTTCGCGATATGCGCGCGAAATTCTTCGGGCGACGACGGCCAGGGCTCGGCGCCGTCGCGGTCGAGCGCCTCGACGATCTCTTTCGACGCGAGGGCCTTGCGCACTTCGACGTTGAGCCGTTCGACGACTGACGCCGGCGTGCCCGCCGGCGCCATCACGCCATACCATTGTGAAGCCTCGAAACCCGGCACGCCGGCCTCGGCGATCGTCGGCAGATCGGGCGCGGCTTTGATTCTGCTTTCGGCGGAAACGCCAAGCGCCCGCAAAGTGCCGCCCGCCACGTGCTGCAACACCGTCGGAGCGCCCGTCATGGCGAATTGCAATTGCCCCGAAAGCAAATCCGTCATCATCGGCGATGTCCCGCGATAGGGAACATGGGTGAACTCGGTTCCCGTCTGGACCATGAAAGCCGCCGCGGCTATATGCGCCGCGCTGCCGTTGCCGCCGGAGCCGTAGTTCATCTTGCCCGGATTTTTCTTCGCGTAGTCGATGAACTCGAGCACATTTTTCGCGGGCACGGCGGGGTTCACGACAAGCACGTTGTGCACCTTCGCCAGCAGCGAAATATGCGCGAAACTCTTGATCGGATCGTATTGCAAATCCTTGTAAAGGCTCGGGTTCACGCCAAGTGTGCCGATGTGCCCCATGACAAGAGTGTTGCCGTCGGGCCTGGCTCGCGCAACTTGCGCGCTGCCGGAGGAGCCGCCAGCGCCCGGCCGCGATTCGATGATGACGGATTGCCCGAGCGCTTCGGTGAGTTTCTGTCCGAGCAGACGCGCGAGTATGTCCGTCGAGCCGCCGGGGGTGAAGGGCACGACGAGGGTGATGTTTTGCGAGGGCCAGTTTTGCGCGAGGGCGGGCACCGCCACGCAAATGGAGGCGACAAGCGCGGCAAATATGGCGGACAGTTTGGCGCGCGTCATTTCAGCAAAGGCCCTGCAAATTGAAAAAGCGCGAGCAGGCCGCTGACGCCGAAAAACAGCGCCAGCACGGCCAGCCCCGGGGGCTCCGGCTTGTTGCCGCCGCATCCGCCGCGTTCGCAGATCATTCCAGAACTCCCTCTACCAAGACACTGGCGTCGGCATAGCCCGGCAACACCCGATCCAGAAAAGCCCGGCGGTTGAGCCGGACCCGGAACTATCGAGCAGGAGATGATTTATTTCATCGACTTTTTCAAGTTCTCGTCAATCTTGTCGAGGAACGCCGTCGTCGACAACCACTTCTGGTCGGCGCCAACCAATATCGCCAGATCCTTCGTCATATCGCCGGCTTCCACCGTGTCGACACAGACTTTCTCGAGCGTATGCGCGAAATTGCTGAGCGCGTCGTTGTCGTCGAGCTTGGCGCGATGCATCAGGCCGCGGGTCCAGGCGAAGATCGAGGCCATGGAGTTCGTCGAAGTCTCCTTGCCCTGCTGGTGCTGGCGATAGTGACGCGTCACCGTGCCATGCGCGGCCTCCGCCTCGACTGTCTGGCCGTCCGGCGTCATCAGCACGGACGTCATGAGGCCGAGCGAGCCGTAGCCCTGCGCCACCGTGTCGGACTGCACGTCGCCGTCGTAGTTCTTGCAGGCCCAAACATAGCCGCCGGACCATTTCATCGCGGCCGCCACCATGTCGTCGATGAGGCGGTGTTCGTAGGTGAGGCCGCGCTTTTTGAACTCGGCGGCGAATTCCGCGTTGAACACTTCCTGGAAGAGATCCATGAAGCGGCCGTCGTAAACCTTCAAAATGGTGTTCTTGGTGGACAGATACACGGGATAATTGCGCAGCAGACCGTAGTTGAACGAGGCGCGGGCAAAATCGATGATCGACTGGTCGAGGTTGTACATGGAGAGCGCGACGCCGGCCGCCGGGAACTTGAACACCTCGCGCTCGATGACCGCGCCGTCGTCGCCGACGAACTTCATGGTCAGCGTGCCCTTGCCCGGCACCTTGAAGTCGGTGGCGCGGTACTGGTCGCCGTAAGCATGGCGGCCCACAATAATCGGCAGGGTCCAGCCGGGGACGAGCTTGGGAATGTTCTTGCAGATGATCGGCTCGCGGAAAATCGTGCCTCCGAGAATGTTGCGGATCGTGCCGTTGGGCGACTTCCACATCTCCTTCAGGCCGAATTCCTTCACGCGGCCGGCGTCCGGCGTGATCGTCGCGCATTTCACCGCCACGCCGTAGCGCTTGTTGGCTTCGGCTGAATCGATGGTGATCTGGTCGTTGGTCTCGTCGCGTTTCTGCACGGAGAGGTCGTAGTACTTAAGGTCGATGTCCAGATAGGGGTGGATCAGCTTGTCCTTGATGAGCTGCCAGATAATGCGGGTCATCTCGTCGCCATCCATTTCAACGACGGGATTCTTGACCTTGATTTTTGCCATGAGCGTTTGACCTCTGGTTAAAACTTCCGCGCGATTGCGGGACAACTCGAGGCAGTCCCCGATCCGATCGGCGCCCCTATAGCATTGGCGGAGCGGGCGTCAAAGCGGGCCAATCAAAAATACCCGCGCAGGCTACTTTCCCCGCGCGGGGCGCTTGTTCGGCTTGCTTGTCTGCTTGCGCCAGAACGACGCGTAGAAGCCGTCGCGCTGCAGCAAGTCCTCATGCGCGCCGATTTCGCGAATTCTGCCCCGTTCGAACACAACAACCTGATCGGAGAGTTCCGCGCTCGCCAGCCGGTGCGTCACGCTGATCACCAGGCGCTCGGTGGCGAGTTTTCGCAATGTCACGTTAAAGGCCGTTTCCGTATCATGATCGAGCGCGCTCGTAGCTTCGTCGAGCAGCAGAATAGCTGGATTTCGAACGAGCGCGCGGGCAATCGCCAGGCGCTGGCGCTGCCCGCCCGACAATTGCGCGCCGCGCTCGCCCGCCGGCGTCTCGTAGCCCTGCGGGAGCCCCATGATGAAATCGTCGATTTCCGCGGCCCTGGCGGCGGCGCGCGCTTCTTCGAACGTCGCTTCGGGAGCGCCAACCTTGATGTTTTCCAGAATACTGGTGTTGAAGAGGAAATTGTCCTGAAAGACGATGCCGATCTGCGCCCGCAGGGATTGTCTTGTGCCGGCCTGAATATCGCGCCCGTCGATGGCGATCACGCCGGATTCGGGTTCGAAAAACCGCAACAGCAAATTCAATATCGTGCTTTTGCCCGACCCTGACGGCCCTACCACGGAAACCAGGGAATTCATCGCGCATTTGAGGTTTATGTCGTCAATCCGGAATATGCCGCCGGGGTACTGAAAACCAACATGCTCGAACGCGACAATCTCCTTCAGACGAGGCAGATCCACGGCGCCCTCCCTGTCCGGCGCCTCCGGTGGTTCGTTCAGAAATTCATGCAACCGGTGCGTCGATCCGGCCGCCTGCGCCATCGTCGGAGCGAATTGCGTCACATGAGTGACGGCGTAGCCCATCAACAGGAACACTTCCTCGAACCCGATCAACGTGCCCAGCGTGATTTCGCCGACATAGGCCCAATAGGCCCCTAGAGCGAACACCGCGATATGCATAAGATAAATGCCGGTGTGGGCCGTGCGCTCGACAAGCGTGCTGAAAAAATTGAACCTGAACGCCGTCCCGAGCCAGGCCGAATTCAATCCGGCGAAGGTCCGGCTCGCCCTTTGCTGTTGTCCGAACGCCTTGACGATGGTTTGCGCGCCTATGTTCTCCTGCACCGCGCTAAGCAAACCGCCCTCCTGGGCGCGCTTGGCATAGCTGAGCGCGAAGGCCCTGTTGGCGAACAGGCGCGGCACAAGGATTACCAGCGGCAACAGCAACATGCCCAGCAGGCCCAGCCAGACATTGAAGACGAACATCAGGGTCGCGGAATAAAAGACTTCCAGCAGCGGCAGGATCAACCAGGGCACGAGCGCCACCAGCACGTGTTCCACCGCGACAAGGTCGCCCGAGAACCGCGATAGAATTTCGCCGGTCCTGGCCTCGTTGTAATAGGACATCGGCAAAGTCTGAAGATGGTTGAACATTTTCAGTCTGAGATCGCGCATGATGTCGGAGGCGACCCGCGAAAACACGTAATCGATCGAGAGCCCGCAGGTCGCCTCGGCGACGGCCGCGCAGCCCAGAAACGTCAAAACCTTGAGAACGACATCCCAGTTGCGGACCACCAGGCCGTTGTCGACGAGATATTGGTACACCAGCGGAAAGCTGAAATTGATCAACGTGTCGATAATCAGCAAAACGATCAGAACGCCCAGCAGCGCGCGATAAGGCCGCAAATAGGGCGCGACAAAACGCGCCATCCACGCGATTTCGTTTGGATGGATCTGTTCCGGCTCGATCTCGTCGAGATATTCGGCGATATCAGGGTCGAGATCGGCCTCTTTCTTTCCCGCGTCGTCCTTGCCTGTCGCGTTCATGGCGCCGCCGGTTTGGCCGGCAGCCCCCGCCGCAACGACCGCAACTTGGCCTTGCCGATGCTCGAGGCGGCGGACCCCTGCCTGGGCGCTCCAGGTTTCGAATAGAAGCAGCAACGCAGACTTTCCATGTCCGGATACCAATGGACGTCGTCTTCATCGGCCGCCAGTTCAAATTTCCAGAGCTGCTCCAGCTTTTTCTGATCCGTGACAGCCGGACGGAAGCCGGCCTTCATGAAGGCTTCCGACCATTCCCACAGCGTCATCAGGGATCGCACGCCTACGAAAAGATCGTGTTCGTCGATGGCTTCCATCGTCATGTCGGATGTGATGCCGGCGAAAATAACGCCGACCCGGCAGACCCGGAAAAGCTCGGCGATGGCCTGATCGACCTTGTTGGAAGGCAGATAGCAGAGGCAAGTTTCATAAACGAAATCGAATGAATTATCCGCGAAAGGCAAACGGCAGACATCGCCGAGAAGATTGCGGTTTTGCCATTTTTTGGCGGTTCGCCGATGTATTTCCGGGCTGTTCTCGATGCCCCACGCCTCGACGCCGACGCCGGCGAAAGCTTCAAGCGTCTGGCCGCTGGCGCTGCCCACATCGAGAACCGTGTAAGGCGCTTTCCATCGCCATACCTTCTTGATCAGGCTGGTCGTGTAGTCGGCGCTGAAATAATCCTCAAATGACTCCTCGTAGCTTTGCTCGCCGTTGTAGACCTTGAAATAATCCAGCCCCAAAGGCCTGTCCTTCAGTTTTAGCGTAGCCCCGTTTGACTTGTGCGCGGTTCCGTTGACGCTCCCCTTCTTGCGAGGCGCCGGCTCGTGAACGGGAACAAACTGGTACGCGAATTTCTCGCGCCGCAGTTCGGTCAGGATCAGGTCTGTGGCGAAATCAGCGGAATCGAAAGCCCCGTTCAAGGTCGAATCGAAGAGATAGTCGCCCACGATAAAAAGACCTGGATGCAGATCCGGCGAAGGCATGTGTCTGCGGCGCAACTCATGCACGGGATCGCCGCCCGGCTGTGCGTTCAGCGTGCCGATCCAGCGCTTCACCTTGCCTTCCAGGAACAATTTGCGCCCGTGCTCCAGCGGCTTGGGCAAACTGTCGAGCGCCAGCTTGACAAGCTTTTCGTCGGTCAGGTTCGACAGCGAAATTGCGTCGTTGCCGGCCAGCAGCCAGCCGAGCACGCCGTGCTTCTCGCCGGGCAGACGCGAGCTTTCGTCATAAATGCAGCACCCGCCAAAAGCGTCGCTCATGAAGAACGAGCCCTTAACAACATCGTGCCAGAATGGCTTTTTGAACAGGATGCTGATGCGCAAGTAATGGGCGGGATGATCGTAATGAGCCAGATGCTTCTGCATGGCCATGCGTAATTCGCGGCTGTCCCATTCCAGCGTGCCGAGCCAGTAATTCGGCATGGCCAGCACGACCAAGTCGAACACATGTTCCTGAAACTTGCCCTTGTGCCGTGTCGTCAACCGGTACTTGCCGTCCTTGTCGCGCCCCGCCTTGACCACGGGCGTATCCAGGAGAATTCGCGTCTTGAGGGTGGCGGCGAGGCGCGTGATGAACTGCTCGATGCCGCCGACGATGCAATAGGTGCGCAGATAATCGGGGTCGTCCATCAGGATGTTTTTCAATCCGTCGAGAGCGTTGGCCAGATGCGGCTCGGTGGCCAGGTCCGAACGAACGGCGACCTCGACATATTTGCGCGCGGTCTCGTCGGGAATTTCGTCGAGCACTTCGCGAAACGTCTTCCTGGCCCAGGGATGGTCGTTGTCGTCCATCCAGTGCGAATCGTAATAGCTCGAAGGCGGCAACATATCCGCGCAATGGTCGTAAAAATTGCTCAGCGCGCGCAGCGTCTTGGCGCCAAAATGCTTTTTTACGTCGTTGTCGTCGTTCAGGACGGCGTCGCCCAGCATGACGGCCGGGCCGGCAATATCCACGATATCAAGCCCCAATTGCTGAATCGTCTTTTTCAGCGGATCGGGTCCGAAATGGGAATAATCATAGAGTTCCGCCACACCGGCTTCAAAGATGATTCCGCCCTTGTCGAACCGCGAGGTCATGACCTTTCCGCCGATCCGCGAGCTGGCTTCAAAAATCGTGCATTCGCACAATCCAGCGCAAGACGTTTCAAGCAACTGCGCCGTCATCAATCCCGACGGACCGCCGCCAACAATACCAATACGCATCCCGCTCCCCGCAATCGCAAACAGCCCGCGCGAATGAAATAGGTGATCCATTGCTCAAGTTAACCGCAGGGCTGCGGCCTCTCTTTAAATGAAGACCGCCAATATTTGCAATGGAAGGAGCTTCGCTGCTGATTCGGGAGGCCTGAGCAAAGGGAAATCTCCGCCGGAATCTCCAAAATACTCAGTTCGGCACGTCAAAGGTTTTCATGGATTGAGCAGAACCCGCAGCTTGTCAGCCACCGTTTTGGGCGTTTCCTGCATTGAAATCAGCAGCTTCTGCATATCTTCGCCGGACGTCGGCTGCGGTTCGTCGCCGCCGCTCGCCTTGACGAATTCAGCGATCAGCTCCTTGTCCGCCAATGCCGCCGAAAAAGCTTTGCGAACTTCCCCGGCACGCTCGGCAATGGTCCCCGGCGGAGCCAGATAGGGCCGACTCAGCGCCAGCGCCGAGGCCATGAGTCGCACCATGGCCTTGTGTTCGTCTGTTTTTGCCAAATCCAGCGCCATCGGCACGTCCGGCGCCAGCGGATGCGGCTTGAGGCCCATCTGCACAAGGAAGTTTAGCTTCTTCTCTTTCAGCCAGTCTGGCTTCGACGCCTTGATGCTGGCGAACCCGAACCCACAGCGCCCATCGACCTCGCCGCGCTCTACCGCCAGGGCCGTCTCCTGCGTGCCCAGATAGCCGGTAATCACCTTGAACCTTGTGCCAAGCACCTCGTTGATGACCAGCGGCTCCGTATCCGTCCCCGATCCGGCGCCGGTTCCCGCCACGGTGACCACCCGCTCGCGCGCCTGTTGCCAGGTCTTGACCGGCGACAAGTGCCAGGTCGTGCAGAAGCCGTTGTCGGTCTCCAGCGCGCCGATCGCGACAAAATCGCTGACGCCATAGGGCGGCTTGCGTGGTCCGATGACGGGATCGAGCAATGGCCCCGAGGCGAAGGCGCCGAGCCAGGTACCGTCTTTGGGAGCCTGTGTCGCGAGATATTCGAGCACCCGCACTCCGCCGGCGCCCGGCATGTTTTGCGCGAGGACCTGCGGATTGCCCGGCAAATATTTGCCGAGAAACCGCGCCAGAATGCGCGCGCCAATGTCGATGCCGCCGCCGGACGTGCCGGCGATGTTGATCTGGACGGTTTTACCTTTGAAGTAGCCATCGGAGGATTGGGCGAAGGCGGGGGTCAAGGCCAACATCGACAAAGCCGCGCCCGAAACAACGCGAAGAATATTTCCTGGCAAAGACATAAGTTCCTCCCGCGGCGCTGGTTTGCGCCCTCGATCCACGCTCAGAGTGACATAGTTTCGTCGGTCTGGACCAGCCAAAAAACGCCGGCCCAGGCGGCGCCCAAGCGGCGCCCAGGCGGCGCCATTGCCCTCCCTCCCCGGAAGCGGCATTGTCGGGAGCCGCCAACGATGTTCCGCAAAGGGGAGGACAAGATGCGAAAGACGCCGCTCATCTCCGCCCTCTGGTGCGCGCTGCTGGCGCTCGCCTCTCCCGCCGCCGCTCAATCCCCCGAGGACTTCTACCGCGGCAAGTCCATCACCCTGCTCGTCGGCGGCTCGGTCGGCGTCAGCTACGATTTCGTCGGCCGCGCTGTCGCGGCCCATATGGGCAAGTACATTCCCGGCAACCCTTCGTTCATAGTCGAAAACATGCCCGGCGCCACCGGACTCATTATGACCAACCATCTTTACAACCGCTCGAAGCGCGACGGCACCGTCATCGGCATGCCTAACACCAACGTCATCTTCGAACCCACGTTAAAGCTGCTCTCCCGCGAGGGCGGTTCCATTCAATTCGACCTCGAAAAATTCTACTGGCTTGGAACCCCCGTACAGGAGCCGCAAATCCTGATGGTGTCGCGCGCTGCGCCCGCCATTACGCTGGAGCATATGAAGACAACCAAACTGGTCTTCGGCTCGTCCGGCGTCGGCGCCGACAATTACACCTTGCCGCAGGTCGTCAACCGCGTTTGGGGCGCGAAAAACGAGATCGTGCTCGGCTATAAGTCGCCAACCGATATTTTTCTCGCGCTGGAGCGCGGCGAGGTGCAGGGCGTCAGCGCCGCGCTCTCGACCCTGCTTGTCAATCGCGGCGAATGGATCCGGGACAACAAGGTCGCTCTCATCATGCAATTTGGCGCGCGGCGCGCCCGCGAATTGCCGGACCTGCCCACGGCGTTGGAATTGGCGCCCAATCCACAAGCGAAGGAAATGCTGCAATTCATCGCCGCCAAATTTGCCCTCGCGCGGCCTTTCGCCTTGCCGCCGGAAACGCCTCCCGAACGCGCGGCCGCTTTGCGCGAAGCCTACGAAGCGACGCTGAAGGACCCCGCCTTCCTCGCCGACGCCAAACGCATCGGCATCGACGTCACGCCGATCGACGGGCCGACCATGACCAGTATGATTCACGCGATCCAGACGACCCCCGCGGCGGCCATTGAACGCCTGCGCGCCATTATCAATCCCTGAGAGGCGTTCATGTTCGAAGACTCCATCCACAAACACCGCATCGGCTATCTCTCGCCGCTCGCCGTCATCGACAACAGCGCCTGCGAATGGTATCGCCTCGCGCCGCCCGACATGCTCGCGGTCTTCATATCCGTCGGCGTGACGGAGTTTTCAGGCGCGGAGATGGACCGCGTTTTCGCCCCGCTTGACTCCCTGCTCGATCAGCTCATGGGCCGCCACGTCGATCTCGTCTTGCAGGCCGGCACGCCGCTGGCGGTGCTCATGGGCGTTGAAAAACACGACGCGATGATCGCGCATATCGAAAAATACACCGGTAAGCCCGCGACCTCGACGACGCTCTGCGTGACGCGCGCCGCCAAACACATGGGTATGAAAAAGATCGCGCTCGTCAATAAATGGTCGACGCCCATGAACAGGGTGCTCGCGGATTTTTACGCGCGCGTCGGGATTGAAGTCGTGGGCAGCGCGACGAATGAAATGCCGCCCTCCGACTTCGTCAAAATCCCCGCCGGCGACCACATGATGATGGCCTACGAACTTGGCCGGAAAGCGTTGCGCGACAACCCCGACGCCGACGGCATTTATCTGGGCGGCGGCACCTGGATTTCCGAGCCGGTCACGCGTGCGCTCGAAAAAGAGACCGGCAAGATCGTGATCTGCAACCAGACCGCGCAGATGTACGACATTCAGGAGATGCTGGGCGTGCGCAAGCCGATGCCGGGGAGGAGCCGGTTGCTGGCGGAAGTATAGATGTCGCGATGCGTTCGTCGGGAAAACTTCGGGCTTCGCGACGCCGCTTTCAGCGGCTCCCCGACATGAGCGTTTTCTTGAAGCGGCAACCAACGGGCCCTCATGCCGGGGAGGCGGCGAAGCCGCCGTCTCGAAGCGTGGGGGCGGCGCGAACCCAGGTCGGACGCCCTTGAAGCCCCCCTCCGCCCTCCTCACAGCGCCGGTTCTCCCGCTCGTCGCGCGCCTCGCCCTGCCCAACGCGCTCGCCATGGGCGCGGCGACGGCGGTCAGCATCGCGGAGACGGCGTACGTCGGCGCGCTCGGCACATCCGCGCTCGCCGGCCTCGCGCTGGTCTTCCCCATGGTCATGCTCATGCAGACCATGTCGGCGGGCGCCATGGGCGGCGGCGTCTCCTCCGCCATCGCCCGGGCGTTGGGCGCCGGCGACGAGGAACGCGCGCGCCTGCTTGTCTTTCACGCGCTTGTCATCGCGCTGATTGCCGCCAGCGTTTTCAGTTTTGTATTTCTCGCCTTTGGGGAGCCCATATTCCGCCTTCTCGGCGGCGCCGGCGCCCCGCTGCAAGAAGCGCTCATCTATTCAAAAATTGTCTTCGCCGGCGCGATCGCGGTATGGCTCACGAACACTCTCGCCTCCACAGTGCGCGGCGCGGGCAACATGCGCGTGCCCTCAAGCGCCATGCTCCTGGTCGCTGTTTTGCAAGTCGTGCTCGGCGGCGGACTTGGGCTTGGACTTGGCCCGTTCCCGCGCTACGGCATGGCCGGCGTCGCCATGGGCTATGTCGTCGCCAACGCCATTCCCGCGCTTTATCTCTTTTGGTTCATGCGCTCCAGCCAGGCGCGCGCCAAACTCACCCTGCGCGGCGTCGGCCTGCGCAAGGAGATGTTCATCGACATTCTGAAAGTCGGCGGCGTCTCGCTCATCTCGCCGCTGCAAACCATCGCCACCGTGCTCGTGCTGACGCGGCTCATGGCCTGGTTCGGCGAGCAGGCGCTCGCGGGATACGGCATCGGCGCGCGGCTGGAGTTTCTGTTGATCCCCATCGCCTTCGCGATCGGCGGCGCGTGCATTCCTCTCGTCGGCATGGCTGTCGGCGCCGACAACGCCGCGCGCGCCAAAAAAATCGCCTGGACGGGCGGCGCCATCGGCGCGTGCCTTGCCGGCGCGATAGGACTCGTCGTGACGATTGCGCCCGGCGCGTGGTCGGGCTTGTTCAGCGCCGACGCCCGCGTTCTCGCGGCGGCGAATGAATATCTTCGCATCGCCGGCCCCGCCTTCATCTTCTTCGGCCTCGGCCATGGCCTCTACTTCGCCTCGCAAGGCTCCGGCCAAATTCTCGGGCCTGTGCTCGCCGGCACGCTGCGCCTCGCCATTGTCGCCGTCGGCGGCTGGCTGCTCGCGGTCAATTCCATGCCCGCCTGGACGATGTTCTCGCTCGTGGGCTTTGCCATGTTCGCCTATGGCTGCGCCTGCGCGCTGCGGTCGCGACGGTGAAATGGGGCCGCCGGAACTGAACAGCGCTTGGCAAGAGCGGGCAGATTGACAGCCGCCCGGCGCCGGGCGATCATCCCATCGATTTTGATCCTCGTTGGCGCTGGGCGCCCTGAATTCTTTCGGCGTTTCGACCCGCGCTACGACGCGTCCACAAAACTTTTGCCCGCAAGCGGCAACGCGGAAAATTCCGCGCACGCCTTTGAAGAACTACCGGCGCAAAGCTGGAGAACGCAAACCGTCGTGGCATTTCGTCGCGCGGAACATGGGAGGACGTATTGTGACGATCCATCAGAACACCAGCAAAACAAAGCTTGCCATCATGAACGCCGTGCACGATTTGCCGGTGCTCGTCGCGCGCGACTGCGGTTTCTTCAAGGACCACGGCCTCGACGTTGAATTCGTCACGACGCCGGGCATGGCCAACGTAACGACCTCGCACACGGTCGTATGGGATTCCGTCTTCGACCGTCCGCTCGACAGCGTCTACAACGAAGGCGGCATCGACCAGTTCCGCATGTGCGAATGGGGCATCGTGAAGCGCGCCGTGGAATCGGCCGCCGAAGGCCGTAGAGCCCGCAAGATCGTCGCGCTTGGCGCGGCCATGTCGTCCTTCGCCATAGTGGTGCGCGGCGACTCCCCCTATTATGAACCCGAGCAACTGAAGAATCAGGCGATCGCGGTGACACCGAACAACGGCTCCAACTTCGTCACGCTGAAGCTGATGCAGGGCTTCCTCGCCAACGAGTTCATCAAGACGACCAACGCGGGTTCCATGTTGAAGCGCATCGAAGCTCTGCGCGCCGGCAAGGTGGAAGCGGTGAGCCTGATGGAGCCCTGGATCAGCGTTGCCCACAAAATGGGCCTGCGCATCCTCATCGAGGGCCATTCCACGCGCGCCGAGGCGGCCGGCGACG
>JANYDZ010000112.1 GCA_025363375.1 Hyphomicrobiales bacterium | reverse complement strand
CGCCCGCGTACTGGCACATGGGCGACAGCGTTATGCGATTGTCGAGGGTGAGGCCGCGCATCGTGTAGGGCGAGAAAAGCATTGTGGACATGGGGCCTCCGCGTTGTGGTTTCGTTAATGTGTAGCGCCACGGTCCGGATTTGGCGAGGCTGGCGCATCGCGGTTGCGCGCTCTACAAAAGAACATGTCCAATCTCAGGCCGCTCGACAGGCGCGGCGTTCTCATCACTTTCATCTCCATCCTGGGCCTTGGCTTGCAGCAGGTCGCGGTGAAACTCGCGTTGCCCGAGATTCCCGGGCTCACGCAGGCGGCCTTGCGCTCGGCGGGCGCGGCGATTGTCATCGCCGTGATCCTCGCCTGGCGCGATCCCGGGGCGCTCGCGCGCGACGGCGCTTTCTGGCCCGGCCTCGCCGCGGCCTTTCTGTTCGGCTGCGAGTTCATTACCCTCTATCTCGCCCTCGACTACACCAGCGCTGGCCGTGCCGCGTTGTTTCTCTACACGCACGTGTTTTTCACCGCGCTCGGCCTCATGCTTGTCATGCCCGGCGAGAAGTTGCGCGCGACGCAATGGGCGGGCCTCTTGTTCTCCTTCGTCGGCGTGGCGTTCACGCTGCGCGTCTCCAGCGTCGCGTCGTGGACCATGCTGATGGGCGATGGCCTCGCGCTCGCGGGCGGCTTGTTCTGGGCGACGACGACGCTGGTGGTGAAGACCACGCAATTGCGCGCGCTGCCGCCGCTGAAAATCCTGCTCTATCAGCTGGCGGGTTCCGCGCTCATGCTGGCGCTCGCGGCGTTTTTGCGCGGCGAACATGTTTCTATTCACGTTTCCATGCTGGCCATAGGCAGCATGCTCTACCAGACGCTGTTTTCCGTCGTTGTCTGCTTCAGCATCTGGTTCTGGCTTTTGTCGCGCTATCGCGCCGGAGAGGTCGCGGCCTTCACGTTTCTCACGCCTGTCGTCGGCGTTGCGGCGGGCGCGCTTGTGCTGGACGAGCCTATCGCGCCCGGGTTCGCGATGGCGGTGGCGATGGTGGCGGCGGGGATACTTCTGGTGAACTGGCCGGGCCGGGGGTGAGCGCCCGCGCTCAAGCCCGCGCCTCGTGCAGCACCAAACCGTCGAGCGGATCGCCGGGCCGCGTCCATGGCGCCGCTTCGACGACTTTGCGCGCGCAATCATAGCCTTCGCGCCATCGCGCGCGCAAACTGTTCGGCGAAAAATCCACATCCTTCAGCGCGGTTTCGCCAGCCATGGGCGGCAGATCGAGGTTCATCACGTGCATGCGCGTCATGCAGCCGTATTCCATGAGGCCGAGCAATTCCGCATCGGGCTTTTTACCCGCCGGCAGACGCTGCGCCAGGCTGCTGATGACATGCCGCAAGCGATGGATCTGCTGCTGCCGCGCCACCTGCGCCTCCATCTTGTTGGCGTAGGTGACATCCTTCTGCCGCGCGGCGACCTCGTTCATGCTGGCGGGCGCGTCGCCATGGCTTTGCCAGACGTTGGTCGCGAAGACGAGGCCCGAACGGCGGTCGTCGTCGTCGAACACCGCTTCGATCGGGGTATTGGAGAGAATGCCGCCGTCCCAGTAAAATTCGTCGTCAATTTTCACCGGCGCGAAAGCCGGCGGCAACGCGCCGGAGGCGCGCACATGGTCGAGCCCGATCCTTTCGTCGCGGCTGTCGAAATATTTCATCCGCGCGTTGCTCACGCAGGCCGCGCCCACGGTCAGCCGGCTTGCGGGATCGCAAAAGTCTTTGATTTCGACGAGTTCTTCCAATGTGCGGTGAAGACCGTCCGTATTGTAATAGCCGGCATTGGCCGCGCCCGCCGGCAGAAACGGCGCCATCAACGCGGAAAAATTTGGCGCGAAAAAGTTCGGCAAACCCGTCAAGAACAGGTTCGATGCCTCGGCGTTTGCAAAAAGCGGCGCGAACAGCCCCGGAAGCGGCAAGCGCGGCCCGTTCTCCATGCGCCGCCAGAATTCGCGCAGCCGGGCGAGCCTGAGCGCGCGCGGATTGCCCATGATCAGCGCGCCATTGATGGCCCCGATGGATGTGCCGATCACCCAGTCGGGCTCAAGGCCCGCCTCGTGCAAGGCCTCGTAGACCCCGCCCTGAAACGCGCCGAGCGCGCCGCCGCCCTGCAGCACCAGCACGATTTGTCCAAACAGGCCTTTGGCGGCTTCGTCCACGCCGCAGATGTGGGCGCTCGGGGGGCTGGCGTCTTGATCGTCCATGAGGCGCGCTCCGGCGAAAGGCAATTCCGCGTCGCAGTCTAGCACAAACCATCGCGTGATCTCCCGACGCGACCTTCACAAAGTGGTGCGTGGGAAGCGGGTGGTCCTGAAACGCCCGCAAGCCCGGCTGTTCCGCCGGAGTTCTATTCGGCAGGAGGTCCCGAGGCGCGGCGCCGACTCACCCCGCCTGCTTCCCCATCCGACCCGCGAGATCCTGAATGAACTGCCAAGCCGTGCGCCCCGAGCGCGCGCCGCGCGTCGTCGCCCATTCCAGCGCCTCGGCCTCAAGCTTCCCATGCTCCATCGAGAGCCCGAAATGCGCGGCATAGGCGTGCGCCATCTCCAGATACTGATCCTGGCTGCAATGGTGGAACCCGAGCCAGAGACCAAAGCGGTCCGACAACGAAACCTTCTCCTCGACGGCCTCGCCGGGATTGATGGCGGTGGCGCGTTCATTGTCCATCATGTCGCGCGGCAGCAGATGCCGGCGGTTGGACGTTGCGTAGAATACCACATTGGCCGGGCGCCCCTCGATGCCGCCTTCCAGCACCGCCTTCAACGATTTGTAGGTGGTGTCGTCGCCATCGAAGGAGAGATCGTCGCAGAACAGGATGAAAGGGTACGGCGCGCCGCGCGCCTGGCTCATAAGCGCCGGCAGGCTCTCGATGTCCTCCCGGTGGATTTCCACCAGCTTCAGCGGGGGCTGGCCCTGCGCCCGTCCCGCGTTGACGAAGGCGTGGGCGGCTTTCACCAGCGACGACTTGCCCATGCCGCGCGCGCCCCACAACAGCGCGTTATTGGCGGGCAGGCCCCTGGAAAAACGCCTGGTGTTCTCGACGAGCAGGTCGCGCACGAGGTCTATGCCCTTGAGAAGGGCGAGATCGACCCGGTTCACCTTCGGCACCGGCGCGAACGCGGACTCCGCCGCATGCCACACAAAGGCGTCGGCGGCGGCGAAATCCGCCTGCGTTTCGGCTTTCGGCGCGAGACGCTCCAAAGCTTCGGCGATTCGGATCAGCAAGGCGGTCTGATCGGGGGCTGGGCTGGTTTCTGTCATGGGCGAGCCCATATCAGGATCGTTTACCCCGGCAAAGCTCGCGGGGCGCCCAAATTCAGTCGCGCCATTGCTTTCCCCCCCTGCGCGGCTATAGTCCGCGCCGCTTTGAGGGGCGGGAGAATCCTGCCCCTCGCAACGCTTTTGGAGCCAGATTGGGCATGAATTTCATCACTCCCGCATTCGCGCAGGCCGGCGGCGCGACCGGCGCCGTGGATATCATGACGCAGATGGCGCCTTTCGCCATCATTCTTGTCATTATGTATTTTCTCATTCTGCGGCCCCAGCAGAAGCGCGCCGGCGCCCACGCCGATCTCGTCAAGAATCTGCGCCGGGGCGACACGGTCGTCACAGCTGGCGGCGTGGTCGGCAAGATTTCCCGCACGCTGGACGATGCCGAAGTCGAGGTCGAAATCGCCCAGAACGTCAAAATCCGCCAGTTGCGCCACCTCATCACCGAGGTCCGCGCCAAGGGCGAGCCGGTCAAGGAATAGGCGCGGCTTCGCCCCGTTTTGAGCGTTAATCCGCGTCAGCCCGAGAGATTTTTAGACCATGTTTCGCTTCGCAAAGTGGAAAATCTTTTCCATCATCGGCATGACGTGCGCCGCCTTTCTCGTCATCTTGCCCAGCATGATGTCGAAGGAGGGTTTTGAAGCGCTGAAAAAGCCGCTGCCGAATTGGCTGCCCATCGAGCAGGTGGTGCTGGGCCTCGATCTGCAGGGCGGCGCGCACATTCTGCTCGAAGTCGATCAGTCCGATGTGCTGCGGACCTACGTGAACAATCTGCGTGACGACGCGCGCCGCGTTCTCCGCGAGGAGAATATCCGCCTGAGCGGCGGCATCGGCGCCGTGGGCCGCACGGTGCAGTTCCGCATTCCGGACGCGGGCGATCGCGCAAAAGCGCTGCCGAAACTCCGCGCACTGGCGCAATCCGCCGTCAACGCCCTGGGGACTTTCGGACCGCCGCCTGTTGAAATCGCCGAAGAATCCGACGGCCTCGTCAAGATGACAGTCACCGACGCGGGCCTGCTGGAGAAAACCCGCAAAGCCGTCGATCAGGCGACGGAAGTGCTGCGCCGCCGTATCGACGCGCTCGGCACGGTCGAACCCAACATCCAGCGTCAGGGCAATGACCGCGTGCTCGTGCAGGTGCCGGGCTTGCAGGACACGACGAGGCTGAAAGATCTTCTCGGTTCAACCGCCAAGCTCGAATTCCGGCTTGTCGCCGATCCCGGCTACAATCCCGGCGATGTCGAACTGCTCAATGAATACGACAAAGAGGGCCGCGTCACCGGCACATACCCCGTCGAAAAGCAGGTCATGGTGCAGGGCGAAGACCTTACCGACGCCCAGCCCGGTTTCGATCAGCGCACGTCGCAACCCATCGTCAATTTCAAATTCAACATCCGCGGCGGGCAACGTTTTGGCGAGGTCACGGCGGCCAATGTCGGCAAACCCTTCGCCATCGTGCTCGACGGCAAGGTCATTTCCGCCCCGCGTATTCTCGGGCCCATCACCGGCGGCTCCGGCCAGATTTCCGGCAGTTTCACGGTCGAGCAGGCCAACAATCTCGCCATCCTCATGCGCGCCGGCGCCTTGCCGGCGAAAATGAACATCGTCGAAGAGCGCACCGTCGGCCCCGGTCTTGGTCAGGATTCCATCGACGCCGGCAAGAAAGCCGCCTACATCGCCGGCATTCTCGTCGTCGCCTACATGCTCATGACTTACGGCATCTTCGGGATATTCGCGAACCTGGCCCTCGTCGTCCACATTGTCTTCATCTTCGCCTCGCTGATCCTGCTGCACGCGACGCTCACTCTGCCCGGCATCGCCGAGATCGT
>JANYDZ010000552.1 GCA_025363375.1 Hyphomicrobiales bacterium | reverse complement strand
ACAGGCGCGACGCCGCAGGGTCAGTCGCACAAGACGACGCTGGCGCAGATCGCGGCCGATCAACTCGGCGTTTCCATCGATATGATTTCCGTCGAGACCGCCGACACCGCGCAGATATCGCTGGGCATGGGCTCCTTTGGCGCGCGCACGGCCGTCAACGCGGGTTCATCCGTGCACCTCGCGGCCATGCGGGTCGCGGAAAAAATCAAAAAGGTCGCTTCCGACATGCTGGAGGCCAAACCGGAAGACCTCGAGCTCAACGACGGATTCGTGCATATCGCGGGCGTGCCCGGCGCCCGCAAGAGCTTCCGCGAAATCGCCGTTCGCACGCTTGGCATGCCCGGCAATTCGCTCACCGGCGGTTTCGAGCCTGGATTGGAAAACACATCCTACTTCCTGCCGGAGCAATCGACCTACGCCAACGGAACCGCGGTTTGCGAGGTCGAGGTCGACATTGAAACAGGCCGCGTGACGATCTTGCGCATGGTGCTGTCGCACGATTGCGGCCGCGTCATCAATCCGCTCGTCGTCGACGGCCAGATTGTCGGCGGCGTCGCGCACGGCATCGGCAACGCGCTGCTGGAGCGCATGGTGTTCGACGCCGACGCGCAACCGCTCTCCACCAATTTCGGCGAATATCTGTTGCCGCTTGCAACGGATGTGCCGCGTGTAAAAATCGTGCATCACGAAACGCCTTCGCCGCTCAATCCCCTGGGCGTCAAAGGCGCGGGCGAGGGCGGCACAATTCCCACGACAGCCGCTGTGCTTGGCGCCGTCGAGGACGCGCTCGCGCCGTTCCGCGTGAAGATCAACGAAGCGCCGATCAGCGCGCAACGCATCGTCGAATTGCTCGGCGACGCCGCGCTCGGCAGAACGCGCTAGGAGAGAATGCCATGCGGTTTCGTCTACAATCCGGGTTGACGATGCGTTACATCACGCGCGGCGTTGGCCGTCCTGTCGTGCTCATGCACCCCATCGGCGTGCGCGCCGAATTCTGGTTGCCCGTAATCGCCGAGCTTGAACATCAATACCGCCTCATCGCCGTCGATGCGCGCGGTCACGGCGAAAGCGACGTGTCCGGCCCCTTCAAGATCGACGACCTCTCCCGCGACGCGGTTGAACTTGTGCGCGCGGTGGGGCGGGGCCCCGCTGTTTTCGTCGGCTGTTCGATGGGCGGCATGGCTGCGCAAGGCGCGGCCATTCTGGCGCCGGACGTCGTCAGCGGCGTTGTCGTCGCCAACACCACCAACGCGCGCGACGATCAAATCCGCGCCATGATCGAACAACGCGCGGCGCAATCGGAAATGGGCATGCCGGTTGTGCTGCCTTCGACGTTGGCGCGCTGGTTCAACGCGCAATGTCAACTCAACCGTCCGGACCTCGTGTTGAAGGCGCGCGAATGGCTGCTCGCCAACGATCCGACGGTCCATGCCTGGGCGTGGCGCGCCATCCGCGACCTCGATTTCGCCGAACGTTTCAAGCAGTCTCCGGCGCCCGTGCTGTGCGTTGCGGGCACGGAGGATCAATCGGCCGCCGCCGCGTCCGTGCGCAAAATGTCGGGCGAGTTGAAACATTCCGTCTATCGCGAAATCCTCGGCGCGGGCCATCTCGCTCCGCTGGAGGAGCCGAAGGAATTCGCCGCGTTGCTGCGCGAATTCATCGAGGGACTGCCGAAACAGGGGAAATCATGACCCGCGATCACAACGCGGACGCGGCGACGCGCCCGGCGCTCGACTTTCAGGAACACTTGAAACGCCTTGAAGCCGCGGGTCTTCTCACGCGCGTCGACAAGCCCGTAAACAAGGACACTGAACTGCATCCACTCGTGCGCTGGCAATTCATCGGCGGCATTCCCGAGCGGGAACGCCGCGCTTTTCTCTTCACCAACGTCGTCGATTCCAAAGGCAAAAAATACGATATCCCCGTGGCGCTCGGCGCTCTGTCCGCGTCGCCGCAAATCTACGCGATGGGCCTGGCGCGCCCCGTGGAGGAAATCGGCGACGCCTGGAACGAAGCTATCGCCAATCCCGTGCCGCCCGTCCTGGTCGCAAACGCGCCTTGTCAGGAAGTCGTCGAGATGGGCGACGATTTGAAAAAGCCGGGCCACGGTCTCGCGCGCCTGCCCGTCCCGATTTCAACGCCCGGCTTTGACGCGGCGCCCTATCTGACGGCGACGCTGTGCATCACGAAGGATCCCGACACTGGAATGCGCAACACCGGCATGTATCGCGCCGCGTTAAAAGCGACGGACCGTCTCGCGGTCCGCATGGTGGCGCGTCCGGGCGGCGCCGGGGGCTGGGTGCATTGGCAAAAATACCGCGAACGCGGCGAGCGCATGCCAATCGCGATCGCGCTGGGCGCCGCGCCGCCGATTGTTTTCGCCTCGCCGCAAAAGCTTGCGCAGGACCTTGATGAATTCGCCGTCGCGGGCGCGCTCGCGGGCGCGCCGATCGAACTCGTCAGATGCAAGACCGTGCCGCTGGAAGTTCCCGCCCGCGCGGAAATTGTCATCGAAGGCTGGATCGAGGCGGACTTGCTCGAGCCCGAAGCGCCCTTCGGCGAAAGCAACGGCTATGTCGCGCTCGAAGCTTTCAACATGCCCATGCAGGTGACTGCGATCACGCACCGCCGCGCGCCCGTGTTCAACGCCATCATCTCGCAGGTCACGCCGTCGGAATCGAGCGTCATCAAAAAGGTCGCCTACGAGCCGCTTTATCTGCGCCACCTGAAATCCGCGCTCGGCGTCAAGGGCGTGCTGCGCGTCGTCATGCACGAACCCTTGACGAATTTGCGCCCGGTCATCTTCGTGCAATTCAAATATGGCGCGCCGAAAACCGAGGTGTGGCGCGCCTTGCACGGCGCGTCGTCATTCGTCGCGGGGCAGGGCAAGATCGTTGTCGCGGTCAGCGACGATGTCGATCCCGCGTCGGTTGACGCGGTGCTTTGGTCGATAGCCTATCGCTCCAATCCGCTGGAGGACGCGATGATGCTGCCGTTCCGACGCGGCGTGCAAGGCGCGCAATACGGCGCGAATCAAACCGACTCGTCCCTCCTCATAGACGCCACGCGCAAGGCGCCGATGCCGCCTTTGGCGTTGCCCGCGCGCGAATACATGGAAGGCGCGCGCAAGCTTTGGGACGAGCTCGGGCTGCCCGCGCTCAAGACGCCCTCGCCCTGGCACGGCTACACCCTCGGCAAATGGAGCGATACTTGGGAACGCTTCGCGCGGAACGCCGTGAGGGGCGACTGGGAGGCGAACGGCCTTGAGACGCTGGCGCGTCAACGCAAGGGGCTGGAGGCTGAAACGTCGGTGACCAAGGTGGAAAAGTGAAGGTTCACGCCAGCACGTCAAGCCCGCGCAATTGCGGCATGACTCGCTGTGAAAACAGGGTTGCGGATTCCTGCAATTCCGCCAGCGATTGATCGCCAAACGCAAATTGCGCGACGCAATAATTGCATTGCGACGTCATGAGCTGCCGCTTCAGAAACGCCGCGACCGTCGCGGGGCTGCCGGCGACGCCCTTGCCCTGATCGCTCAGCTTGTCCCACGTGTCGGGGCGCGGGTGCCGCATCATGCTGCCAAGTCTGCGGAACAAATGCGTGAAGCCCGCGTGCCAGTGCGGATAGGCGCGCCGCGCGATCGCAAGCGCTTCCTCATCGGTCCCGGCGACCACGACAAATCGCCCGAGGCCCATCAGCGGCAAAGGCCGCGCGCCCTGCGCCTCGCTCCACACGCGGCGAAATGTTTCGTTGCATTCGCGCGCCTCGTAGTCGAGATCGAGATTGACCGTGTGCCAGCCGCGCCGCGCCGCCCGGTCGGCGCTCTCCGGCGTGTGCACGCCGTACCACACGCGCGGCGTCGGTTTTTGAATCGACGACACTTTCAATATGACATCGCGATAGGGCTCGGGTTGGTCGGGGCAATGCATCACGCCGGTTTCAATGGAATTCAGAATGCGCGGCAGATAATCGTTGAAAATCGCTTCGGTATTGCCGGCGTCGACGCCGAAGTACGAAATCTCCGTCGGCGATGAACCGCGCCCGAAACCGATCTCCGCCCGGCCGTTGCTCAACTGGTCGAGCATGCAAATTTCCTCCGCGAGACGCAGCGGGTGATACAACGGGAGCGCATAGACCATCGGACCGAAATGCAATTGCTTCGTGCGTTGCGCGACGGCGGCGAGGAAGACGTTCGGCGAAGGAGCCATGCCCAGGGTCGTCGCGTGATGTTCGGCGATATGGTAGGCGTGAAAGCCGAAGCGGTCGTACAGCTCGACGACCTTCAGCCGCGCCTCGTAAAATTCGTTCATCGGCAGATGATCGTTGTCGAGGTGGTCGAAAACGCCAAATTCAATGGTCACGTGTCTCTCCCCGTTTGGGCTTGCCTTCCTCCATGCCATAAGCCCGCGCCGGCGTGAAGCGCCGTCCCCGTGCAAGCCATTGCGCGACGATTTTCGTTGCATCGGCGCGCGGACCGCTGCAAAAAGCGGTCAGGGGAGGATGCAATGAGCGTTCAGAAAGACCGGATAGCGCAAGCGCGCGCCTGGCTCGCGGAACAAGAGCTTGACGGCCTGATGGCCTTCAACGACGGGCAGAATTCATTTCTGGAATCGAACGCCGTTTACGTTTTCAGCGGCGTGCGCCCGCTCGGCGAAAGCGTCGTGTTGATCCCGCGCGACGGCGACGCCGTGTTGATTGTCGCGCCGGGCTGGGATCAGGAGCGCGTCGCGGCGGCCTCCGCCACGGACAAAACCATCGCCACCGACGATCTCGCGGGCGAATTGCTCGGGGCGCTGGAGCGCGCGGGCCTGACGCGCGGAAAACTCGGCCTCGTCAATCTCTCGCGCCAGCGTCGCAGCCTTGCCGGTCAGGTGCTGGGATTTCTCTCCCGCGCGCCGCAAGCGCGCGACACGCTGGCCTCGGATATCGCGCGCATTCGCTCGCCCGATGAACTTGCCGCGTCGCGCAAAGCGACGTGGATCGCCGAGCGCGGCTACGAGCGGTTGCTTGAGGCCGCAAAACCGGGCGTGCGCGAATTCGAACTCGCGGCCGATATCTACGCCTTCATGAAGGCGTTGGGCTCGGAGGATAATTTCCTGCTGATGAGCGCTTCCCAGCACAATCTCGGCGTGCGCGCGGCGGGGCGCCGCGTGCTGGAGGTCGGCGACGTGGTTCTTGGCGAATTGACGCCTTGTTACGACGGCCAGTTCGCGCAGATTTGCCGCACCGCCGTCATTGGCGGCGCAACGCAATTGCAACGCGATAAATACGCTATTTTGCAAGAGGCGATGCTGCGCGGCATGGAAGCCGCCGTGCCCGGCGCGAGCGTCGCCGAGGCCACGCTCGCCATGAACGCGGTGCTCGTCAAGGCCGGTTACGGCGACTATTGCCGCGCGCCCTACATGCGCGTGCGCGGTCATGGTCTTGGCGTCACATCCGATCGACCGGGCGATCTCACCGATCAGAGCCAGGTGAAATTCGAGGAGGGCATGATCTTCGTCATGCACCCCAATCAATATATTCCCGAGACCGGCTATCTCATGTGCGGCGATCCCGTCGTCATCTCGCACAATGGCGCGATTTCGCTCGCCGACCGCGGCTCCCTTCTCGACTCCGTCAACGTCTGAGGCGCCATGCACACGACGCACCCCTGCATCATGCTCGGTTCCTACGTCTGGGACGCCGATACGCTGCCCGATGATGAATTCGATATTCGTTTTGCGCAATTGCGCGCCGAAATGGCGAAGCACGATTGGGCGGGCGTGCTTGTCTATGGCGACGCGCGCGAACATCAGGCGCTCGCCTGGCTGACGAATTTCATTCCGCGCATGCGTTGGGCGATGGCGCTCATTCCCGCCAAGGGGGAGCCGCGCATTCTTGTGTCGGTCACGGCGCGCGATATTCCCGCCATGAAAACCATGAGCTTCGTGAAGGATGTCCATTCGGGCTGGGAATGGAAATGGTTCGAGGGTTTCGTAGAAAAATTGCCTGCGAACGGCGCGCTTGCAACAATCGGCTTCGACCTCGTCACGCCGGTGCTTTACGGGCAGGTCGAAAAGTCTCTGGCCGGAAAATTCACGCTTGTCGAAGCCGATCGCGTCCTCGCGGAAGCGCGCAAAACGCACCGGCCGCGCGAGACCGCGATTCTTCGCGCCGCGGCTTTGGTCGCCGACGCCGCCGGCGCCTCCTTTGTGGCGGCGTGGCGCGCTGGAAAAGACGTTGAAAACGCCGCGTTGGCGGCTGAAACAACCGCTCGCAACCGCGCCGCGCAAGATGTGCGCACCCTGGTCAGCCGCGACGGCGGGCGCACCCTTGAGCCCTATCGCGCCCGCTTCGACGACAAGCCCGCGGCCCTGCTCGGCTATATCGGCTTAAAATATCAGGGCTATTGGGCGGAACAATTCGTCGGCGCAGCGCCGGCGGGCCGGCGCGTTGCGCAACGCGCGCGCGCGGCGCTTGACGCCGTGTTGATGAATTTCAAAGCGGGCGCAACCGCCAACGCGCTGCACGAACAAGCGCGCGCCGCGCTCGGCGAATTGCCCTTGCATCCCGTTCTCGCCGGCAGCCTTGGCCATCGCATAGGCCTCTCCGCGAACGAAGGCCTGGATCTGCGCGTCGGCGGCGCGTCCATTGCGCCCGGGATCGTCTACGCCCTGCGCGTCGGCGGCTACGACGCCGCAGAGGGCGGAGCCATCGCGACAGCCATGGCGCATCTGCACGCCGATGGCCGCCTTGAAATTCTCACCCGTTCAGATCCGGAGTAAGTCATGAGCGTCGTCGGCGACCTCGCCGCTTTTGTATGTGAAGCCTCGGCGGCGACTTTGCCTCGACGCGACCGCGTCCTGTTGCGCCGCCACGTCGGCGACGCCGCGCTCGCGGGCATAGCCGGCGCGCGCACGTCGGAGGCCAAACATCTGCGCGCGCTTGATCCGAACGCGAAGGGCTTTGAAGCCGTCGCGATCGCCGCCTCGATCATTCGTCACACCGAAGTCGACGACATTCATCTCGAAAGCTGCACGACGCCCAGTTCAGTGACCGTGCCCGTCGCGCTGATGCTGGCGCGCGCCGCCGGCGTAACCGATCCCGACCGCATCGCCAGCGCCATATGGGCGGGCACGGATCTCATTGTACGTCTGGGCGTCGCGATCAACGGTCCCGCCGTTTTGTATCGCGGCGTCTGGCCTACGGCCATTGGCGCGCCGCTTGGAGCGGCCGCGGTTGCGGCGCGCATTTGGGGTATGGACCGCGCCCGGACGGAAGCCGCGTTGTCGATGGCTTTGATGATGACGTCGGGACGCACGGGCCGCTTTGCCGGCGCGCTTTCAGGACGCTGGGTGCTGTTTATCGGCGCCATCGCCGAAGGCTTGCGCGCGGCGCACGCGGCGCGGCTCGGCTTTTGCGGCGATGCATCCTTGCTGGACGGAGCCTGGCTTGAGAATGCCCAGGGAATCAAAACGGACATCTCCAGACTGACCGAAAACCTCGGCGCAACCAGTGTCTTTCCGCTGCTCGGCATGAAGCCGTTCTGCACCGCGCGGCAGGCGCTCGGCGCAACCGAGGCTTTCATTTCGCTGCTCGACGAAGGTCTCGATCCCCGCGGCGTGGACGCCGTGAAAGTGCGCGTGCCTCGGGCCTACGCGGGCATGATTTCAGGCGCGGTTGATCCGGCGTCGCGCTCGACCGGTTTCGTCAACGCGGGTTTTCAAATGGGCCTCGCCGCGTTTCAGCGCGAGCGTTTATGGGACCTTGACCGCATGTCCGTGATGAACGATCGCGAAGTGTTGGGCTTTGCAAGCAAGGTCAAAGTGGAACCCGACGACGCCATGCAAAAGCTGTTTCCGAAACATTGGCCGGCGGCGATCGAGGTAAGCGCCGGCGGCAAGGTGATTCACCGCGCGCTCGATGTGATCACGGGCGATCCGGACAAACCGCTGGACGACGCGGCGCTCGCGGTCAAGGCGCACCGCATTCTCGATCCGCTCGTGGGCGCGGGTGAAGCCGCAAAGCTCGTCGCGATCGCGCGCGGCTGGGACAAGGACGCCGCCGCATGCGTAAAATTGTGCGAAGCCTTCGGCGCGGTCATGCCGCCGTGACGAAGCGGGGACGTCTCAGGCGGAAGCGCTTGCTTTCATCTTCCACAAATCCCAGGGACGACCGACGCCGGCGATATTGACGGCGTCGGCGAGCCTGCCTTCTTCCTCGTCGAGCGCGGCGATCGGACCGCCGAGCAGCGTCGCCGACATCTGCAGTTTCGCGTTCACTTCCGTATAAACGGCGCGATAGACAGCGTGCTGCAACGTCGGTCCCACGGCGACGGAGCCGTGCGCGCGCATGAGCGCCACGGATTTGTCGGCGAGCGTTTGCGCAAGCGCGCGCCCCTTGTCGTTGTCGCCCACAAGCATGTCCGTCGCGCCAAATTTCTCGCGAATATCGAACACAGGCACGCCCTGCGCGATAAAGGCGGATGTATGAAACATCGCGCGCATCTTGTTCGGCACGAGACTGAAGGGAACCACGGAAGGCGAATGCGAATGCACGATGGAATTCACATCGGGGCGCGCCCGGTAAATTTCGCCGTGAATGAAACGTTCCAGAAAGACGCCGCGCCCGCGTTGATCGCAGGCGTCGCAGTCAAGATCGAATTCCATGATGTCGTCGGCGGTCGTGAGGGCCGGAGCCTTGGAGCGCGACATGAGGAAGCGGTTGTTGTCGGCGGGATGGCGCAACGACAGATGGCCGAAGGCGTCGAAGACCCCTTCCGCCGCGCAAATGCGGCTGGCGAGGGCGACATCCGCCAGTATCGCGGGATCGACCGGACCACCCGACTTCGGCGCTTCCTTGCCGCCGCCGCCCGCGTCGGCGGGCGCGGCGAAAAGATCGTAACGCGCGCGGCAGGCGCAGGAATTTATCAGCATGAAACTCTCCTTCGTTGTAGATGGGCCAAATCGAGCTTGCGCAAATTGGCGCCGCGCCGCAAGCGCGCTCCGCGCGGATCAACCGGAAAGCGTTTCGCAAAGAGCGCGTTCAAGCAACACGCCGACGAGCGAGCGGCGGTAGTCGGCGTCGCCATGAACATCGCCGGTTGGATCAACCTCCGTCATCGCGGTCTCCGTCGCCGATAAAATGGTCAACTCATCGAGCAGCGACCCATTCAGGGCGGCCTCGGTTTTCGGCAATCGCCGCGCCCGGTCGCCCGTTCCGAACACGCCGACATGCGCGTTGGCGACGCGCCCATGCGCGTCCGGGTCCCACGTCGCGATGACGCCCGCCAACGCAAAATCGCCGCCGCGCCGCGCAAATTCCCTAAAGGCCCAGCGCCGTCCGGCGGGCCAACGCGGGAAGCGAACCGCGACGATGATTTCGTCGTGCGACAAAGACGTTTCGAGCGCGCCGACGAAAAGCGCGGCGGCGGGAATTGCGCGCGTCCCCGACGCGCCCGCGATTTCGATCAACGCGTCGCAGGTCACAACGACGGCGGGAAATTCCGCGGCGGGATCGGCGTGCGCCAGACTGCCGCCGAGCGTGCCGCGATTGCGAATTTGCGCGTGCGCGACATGCGACACAGCCTCGCGCAGAAGCGGCAGCGCGGCGCCGAGTTCATCGCAAGCCTCTATGTCGCGCCAACGCGCCATGGCGCCGATGCGGATTTCCTCGACGCCCATCTCGATCTTGTCGAGGCCGGGAACGCGGCCAAGATCGACGAGAGTCCCGGGTGTAGCGACGCGAAACGCCATGGCGGGCAGGAGGCTTTGCCCGCCCGCCAGCGCGCGCGCGTCGCCATTGCCGGCGGCGAGGAGGCGGGTGGCCTCGGCGAGCGATGTCGGCGATACATAGTCGAAGGGCGGCAGCTTCATTGGGTTCGTCGTCCGGCGAATGCGCGCGCCAGAGTAACGGCTCGCGCGCCGCGCACAATCATTTTATGCGCGGGGATAAAATCAACCGTCCAGCGGCTTCGCGCGCTTCGATCGCGCGCAACGCGCGCGGCGCCGCCTCGAGCGGGAAGCTTGTCGCGCGCGGCGGCGTTATTTTCCCGGATTTTTTCAACGCAAAGATTTCACGAAAGCACGCCGCGACGTCCGCCATTCGCCGCTCATGGTAATCGCTGACCTGCACGCCCGACGCTTCGATGTTCCTGACGAGCAGATAATTGGCGGGGATCGACGCAATGCGCCCCGCCGCAAATCCAATCACAACGGCGCGTCCCCGCCACGCCAGGCAGCGCAGCGCCGCGTCAAAGTAATCGCCGCCCAGCGGATCAACAACGACATCGGCCCCGCGCCCCTGCGTGGCGGCGAAAACCTGTTCACGAAGGCTGTTCTTTATATCGGGCGCCGAGAGGTCGATGATTTCATCCGCGCCCGCCGCGCGCGCGGCTTCACGCGTCGGCGCGCGCAAAACGCCGGCCAGCACGCGCGCGCCCATGGCTTTGGCGAGTTGCGTCGCGGCTTCGCCGACGCCGCCGGAAGCCCCCAGCACGAGCACGGTTTCTCCAGCGGCAAGGCGCGCGCGGTCGCGCAAGGCGAACCAGGCGGTGTCGAACGTGAGCGACATGGCGGCGGCTTCCGTGAAGGAAACATCGTTGGGCAGGGGAAGGCAACGCGTCGCCGGCGCCGCCACCCATTCGGCGTAGCCGCCCAGCTGCGTGATCGCCAGCACCCGATCCCCGGCTTTCACGCCGGTCACGCCCGCGCCGACCTCGCGCACAATTCCCGCCGCGCCGCGTCCCGGCGTAAACGGCGGCGCCGGCTTCGACTGGTGTTTGCCG
>JANYDZ010000072.1 GCA_025363375.1 Hyphomicrobiales bacterium | reverse complement strand
TACGCGGGCATGCTGCAAATTCACCGTGAACTCGAGGAAGCCGCCGCGATGGCGGGCGCCAAGCAGGCGACGATTTTTCTGCGCATCGTCGTGCCGCTGATCGCGCCCGCGCTCGTCGCCTGCGCCTTGTTTATTTTTCTTGTCGCGGTGAAGGCGGTGTCGATTCCGATCCTTCTGTCCGGCCCCAAATCGCGCGTTGTCGCGGTGGCGCTCTTCGACATGTGGCAGAACGGCCTGTTCGGCGAGGTCTGCGCCATCGGCGTCGTGTGGACGGCCTTCATGACGATCGTCAGCCTGTGTTTTTTCTTTTTGCTGAAGCGGTTCGGCATGGCGATGCGGTAGGGACTATTCCCCGGTCTTCCACCGCCGCGCGGCCCCCACGTCGATATCGAACAAATCCAGCATCCGCCCGACCGAATGGTTGACGATGTCGTCGAGCGTCTTCGGCTTGTTGTAGAAGGCCGGCACCACGGGGCAGATCACCGCGCCCATGTCCGAAAGGTTGAGCAAGGTGCGCAGATGGCCGCTGTGCAGCGGCGTCTCGCGCACGCCCAGCACGAGGCGGCGGCGCTCCTTCAGCGCCACGTCCGCCGCGCGGCTCATCAGCGAGCCCGTGACGCCGGTCGCGATTTCGCTCATGGTGCGGATCGAGCACGGCGCGATCAGCATGCCCAGCGTGTGAAACGATCCGGAAGAAATCGACGCGCCTATATCCACCATGGCGTGAAAATGATCGGCCATGGCGCGCAGATCCTTGATCGTGAGATCGCTCTCGTAGGCGAGCGTCATCTCGGCGGCTTTCGACACCACAAGATGCGTCTCCACGCCCGCCGCCTTGAGCAGCTCCAGCGCGCGAATGCCGTAAATAACGCCCGAGGCGCCGCTGATGCCCACGATGATGCGCTTTTTTCTTTCGGTCACTGATCAGTCCCCGGATGTGTCGAAGGCGGCGAGGATGGCGCCGAGCGCGGCGCTGTCGAAGGCGGCCCCCATGGCGCGCTCCAGCGCCGCCGCGTTGTTCCGCGCGGCCGCTTTCGGCATGGCCGCCGGTCGGCCGAAATCGGCCATGGGAAAGGTCTTGTAGAGGCCTTCCTGTTGCAACCGCTCGGCCTCAAGTTCAATCGCCTTGACGCGCCGGCGCAGCGCGGCGGCGTCGGCGGCGTCGACCACGGGCGGCGGCTCGCGCAAAAAAACGCGCGCGGCGCGCAACGGCGCGACAGCGCCGGCTTTCCAGGGATCGACCGCGGCGATGATTTTTTCCGCGTCGCCCACGCCAAGCGCGCGCCCGGACGCCGCCGCGAACAGGCAAAACAGCAGCACGTTTACATCGACGCCGTTTTTCTCCTGCAGCGCGATACACGCGGCCGGCGCGCCCGGTCGCCCGTAAAGGCGCAGGGAGAAACTCCAGAAGGGGGAGGGTGCGGGTTTATCGTTCATATGCCCAGGGCCTGATTGGCGCCACGTTACACAGGCGGAGCGGCTGGAGCAATTTGCCGCCGGCTTTACAGATCCGCCGGCCGCGCCCTAGTCTGAGGCAATGCGTTTTCTCAAGGGGGATGCGATGCAGGGCCTGTTGAAGTTCGCCGTGGCGGGTTTGTTGGCGCTGTGCGCGCCCGCTTTCGCCGCAATTGCCTGCGCCACAACCGCCTTCGCCATGACCGGCGACAGGGCTGAATTCGTCAAACTTGCCGATGATGTCTACGCCTACGTCGGCAAGAAGAACGACGCCAACGCCATGGTCATTGTCACCAGTCAGGGCGTGGTCCTCGTCGACACCGGCAACAACCAGCCCGACACGCGCGACATCGCCGCGAAGATCAGGAGCGTCACGGATCAACCCGTGCGCTGGATCGTCGTCACGCAATATCATGGCGATCATTTCGGCGGCTCGCCTTATTTCCTGCCGGGCGCGACGCTGATCGTACACGACCGCGTCGCAAAAGAACTCAACGCGATGAAGCCGCATCAGGTCAAAGCCTGGCGCAAGCGTTTCCCGGAGCGCGAGCAGGCTCTGGCGGGCCTCGCGCCGAAGGACATGATGATGAACATTCCCGACCGCATGACGCTGAACCTCGGCGGCAAGCGCATCGAGCTCATCTACATAGACGACGCCTACAACATCGGCGATCTCGCGGTCTGGCTTTCCGACAGCGGCGTCATGCACGGTTCCTTCGCCGCCTACAAGGACCGGCATCCCGACATCCGTCCCGACTACAGTCACGGCACGACGGTGACCATGTTGAAGCAGCTGGAGGCGCTGATCGCATTGAAACCCCGCGTCGTCGTGCCCTCGCATGGGCCGCTGAGCGACGTGAAAGACCTCACCAACATGGTCGATTACCTCATGCTGGGGCGCCAGAAGGTGCGGGTGATGATGCAGAAGGGCCTGCCCCTGCCCGAAATCATCAAGCAGTTCCACATGAACGAATACGCGGGTTGGGACCGCACCTCGCATTTCGACTGGATGGCGGAGACCATTCACCGCGAATTGCAGGGCCTGGGGCCCATCGTCGTGAAGATCATCGAGCGCGACACGAAGGGCGTGATCACAAAAATCACAGAGGAAGGCCGCTATTTCACCATCGACGCGGGCGGCGGCAAGGAATTGCGCCTGCGCGTCGCCTCCGACTCCAATATCGAGGGCGTGCCGGACCGCACCCATTTCAAGGTGGGACAGAAAATCGTCGCCAATTACGAGGAGCCGCAGGGTTTCAACCCCGCGCTGGGCTACGATGTCATTGAGGTGACGGTGCAGCCCTGAAGCGGCCGCCGGAAAAGCGGGGTCCGGGTTGGCGTCCGCGAGCCTGAAAAATCAAAAAATGAAAGCAGGCGCGGAAAATCCCTGAAAAATGGCGAGGCTCGGTCTATGACAGGCCCGACTATTGACCCATCCACGCCCCCCCTGTACTCAGGCCGCTCCCTCAGGGGAGCGCGTAGCTCAGCCGGTAGAGCATCTGACTTTTAATCAGAGGGTCCCGGGTTCGAATCCCGGCGCGCTCACCAACAAAATCAAAGGCTTGCCGAGTATTTTTACCGCCTGCTTCTCAACAGGGCGGATTGGGAAGCGGCGGCGATTTTATTTTCCCGAGGCTGAACACGGCAATACCGGAACATTGCGCCGCCGCAAAAAATCCGCGTGCGTCTTCCTTGCGCCATGGGGCTTGCCTGCGCTAAGCCGCTCTAGCCACTCTGGAAAGCGCGCTGTTTGAGCTCTTCTATCGATCTTCCCGCTCTTATGACGCGGATGAAAGCGGACGCCGTCGCGGCGGGCGCCATTGCCATGGCTTATTTTCGCCCGGGCGCGCGCACCAGCGCCGGGGTCGAGAGCAAGGAAGGCGGCTCGCCGGTCACCGAGGCCGACCACGCCGTGGACGCTTTCCTGAAACGCCGGC
>JANYDZ010000738.1 GCA_025363375.1 Hyphomicrobiales bacterium | reverse complement strand
CGGTGTCGATGCCCAGCGCTTTCACAACCGGAATCAACAAGGGCGTCAGCAAAAGGATCGAGGAAAGCGGATCGAGAAAGCATCCGACGAGCAGCAACAGCAGATTGACCGCCAGCAGAAATTGCCACGCCGCGACATCCGCGCCCTTCAGCAGCGAGACCAGCGCGGCGGGCACCTGATTGACCGTCAGCAGCCAGGAGAACACCCCGGCGCAGGCGACAATGATCAGGATTTGCGCCGTGAAAAACACCGTCGCGGCGGCGGCCTCCAGAATTTCGCCGAAGGTCAGCTCGCGAAACACAAAGCGCGTGACGATAGCCGCGTAAACGGCGGCGACGGCCGCGGATTCCGTCGGCGAGAAGACGCCGCCATAGATGCCGCCGAGAATGATGAAGGGCGCGCCGAGCGCCCACAGGCCGCGCCCCGTCGCGTGAAAAAAATGCTTGAGATCGAAGGGTTCGCCCTTGCCGTAGCCGCCGCGCCAGGCGCTCCACATGACGTAGCAGGTCAGCATCGCCGTCAGCATGAGGCCCGGCACGATGCCCGCCGCGTAAAGGCGCGGCACTGATTCCTCCGCCGCGGCGCCGTAAACGATCATGGGGATCGACGGGGGAATGATGATGTCGATGGCGCCCATGGCGGTGACGAGGCCGGCGGAGAAATTCTCCGGATAGCCCTTCTTGCGCATGGCCGGGTACATGACCTTGCCGATGGTCGCGACGGCCGCCGAGCTGATGCCCGAGATGGCGCCAAAGATCGCGGAGGCGGCGACGCTTGTGACGGCAAGACTGCCGCGCACGGAACCGACGCCGGCCTGCACGAAATCGACCAGACGTTGCGCCACGCTGCCGCGCCCCATCAACTCGCCCGCGTAAATGAAGAACGGCACAGCCAGCAGCGCCGAGGCGTTGATCGAACCAAAAAGGTTTTGATGCAGCGCCGCGAGCGGCACGTTCATGAAAAACACCAGGGCGACGCTGACAGCGCTGAGCAGCACCAGAAAAATCGGAAAGCCGACCAGCAGCAGAATGATCGGCAGCGCGCACAGGGCAAACAACATCAGCGGGCGCCTTTTGAGGGAGTTGGCGTCGACGCGGGTTTGACGGCGCGAAAGACGTGCCAGCAGCAAACGAGGAAAATCAGTCCGAACCCGAGGGCGATGGAGCCGTGGGGTATCCACATGGGCAGGCCCGCGGTGTCGCTGGTCTTGCCAAAACTGAACATGCGGCTTGTGTAATCCTGCGCCAGACTGAAAACGAAGCCGCAAAGAACCAGCATTGCGCCCAGTTCAAGCGCGCGCAGCAAGGATTGCGCGCGCGCCGGCATGATCCGGCTCAGCGCGTCCATGCGCAGATGCGCGCGCCGCCACGTCACGACGACCGCGCCCAGAAAGGTCATGGCGATCATGATGAAAATCTGGATTTCGTCGGCCCAGAGCAGAGAGCGCCCGAAAACGTAACGCCCCACCACATTGGCGAAGTTGAGCAGGATGGCGAACAGGAAGCCAAGCGCCAGCGCAAGTTCCAGCGCCCGCGCCGCGCGATCAATGCATTTGTCGATCATAAAGCCCCCGGGTCCGCAAAGGCGACAAGTCCAATCTTTCGGTCTCCCCTGCCCGCTTGCGGGGAGGGGTAACGGGTGGGGTTTTTCAGCATGGGCTTGCCTGTGTTGACAGGGGAGCCCCGCGCCCGGCCCCTTTCCGCTTCCCAGGAACGGGAGGAACGCGGCCTGCCCTCGTCCCCCGATTAACAGAACTTGCAGCCCCTCACCGGTACTTCTTCGCAGCGGCGACGAAGGCGTCGTAATCTTCCTTCAGCTTGGGATCTTTCGCGCTGACCGTCGGGACCACGGCGGCGACGGCGTCGAGATATTTCTTCGCCTCTTCCGGCGGCAACGTGATGTTTTCGCCGCCGTTGGCGACCCATGCGTCCCTGAATTTCGCCGCCTCCGGCACGCCCACGGTCGTGAACAGATGCTCGTGCCGGCGCGCTTCCTCGCGCACGATGGCTTCGAGTTCAGGCCCGAGCGACTTCATCCAGCGCCGGTTGACGACGCCGGAGGCGATCACGAAGCCGCCGGGGGAATAGGTCGCGTATTTCACCACGTCGTAATATTTGAAGGCGTTGAACACCGAATGAATCGCGGTGGCGCCGTCGATCGCCTTGTTCTGCAAAGCCGGCAGGACCTCGCCGAGCGGCAGCGAAACCGGCGAGGCGCCGAAAGCCTTCAGCGGCTCGTTGTGCAGCGCGGTGGCGCCGGCGGTGCGGATTTTCATGCCCTTGAAATCCGCCATGGAGCGGATCGGCTTCTGCGACACGATCATCAGGCTGCTGTTGAGAATCGTCAGCAGCGGCTCAACCCCCTTGGATTCGCCGAAGGTGGCGAGGCGCGCGCGGATGTCCGGGTCGGCCATCACCTTCTGGCCATGCTCGATCGAATCGAACAGGCCGGCTGTGTCGAGCATCATGAACCGCGGTTCAAGGCCGGCGAAAAAGCCAACGGCGGGAATGGCGAGTTCGATCGTGCCCATGGCGACGCCTTCAACCGTGGCGGGAATCTGACCCAGTTGATTGGCGGGATAGAGTTCAACCTTGACGCGGCCCTTGCTGCGCTCCTCGACCGTGCCCTTGAACGCCTTCATCCATTCATGCGTGACGTCGTTGATGGTCGGCGACGAAATTTTCATGGTGAATTGCTGGGCCGGCGCGCCGCCGGTCATGGGCAGGGCGGCTGCGGCCGCGAGAAGGACGCGGCGCAATACGAAATTCATGGTTTCCCCTCCGGATGGATTAGCAGCGCGATCTTAGAAGGTCGGACGCGAGAGTCCACCGGGAGGGCGAGGCGGATCGGGCGAGCAATCCTGGAACGCGGATTTCCGGTTACCGGAAATATTCCTTGAAAAGCGCGGACCATTCGGGCATCCGCGCATCGACTTCCTCCGGTGTAAAATATTCGGCGCGCATGTTGACGCCGTCGGGCCGCACGCTTGCGTCGCGGGCCGGCACGTTCGGGTCCGCCGGCACGTAGTCGGAATCGCGAAATATTTTCTGGCCTTCTTCCGAGACCAGATAATCGAGCAGAAGTTTTGCGGCGTTGGGATGCGGCGCGTCTTTCACCACGGACGCGCCGGTCAGCACCACGGAAGCCGGCGACAGGGGAATCCAGCGCGTCGGCGCGCCCTTGCGCGCTGCGACGACCGCCTGCGAATTGAAGTTCTGCAGGATCATCGCGTATTCCCCCGCGATCACCTGATCGAGCACGGCGCGCGCGGGAAAAGCGAGGCCCGCGATGTTTTGCTTCGCCAGTTCGCTCAGGTAAGCGCGCGTTTTCGCCTCGCCCTCCTGTTTCAGCACGGCGGCGATGAAACCCGCGCCCGTCGCGCTGCCGGGCACGACGCTCCACACGATTTTGTTTTTCCAGCGGGGATCGAGCAGGTCGCTCAACGTCTTCGGCTCGGCGCCGTGCGGCACGAGATCGGTGTTGACGGCGGGCGTCGCCACATAAATGTTGGTGGCGACCCAATAACCTTGCGGATCGACGAAGTCCTTGGGAAAACGCCTTGCCGCGTCCGGCAGCCATTTGAGGATGGTCCCCGTCCGCTTCAAAGCCGCGACGCTGAACGTGCCGTCGACGACATCGACCTCGCGCCGGTTGGCCTTCGCCTCGTTGCCGACCTTGAGAACAAGTTCCACGGCGCTGTTGCGCGTGTAGGAAACCTTGACGCCGTATTTAGCTTCAAAGCCGCGCGCCAGCGGCTCGACGAGATCGCCGACCGCCTGCGTCGTGTACCAGACGACTTGCTTTTCAGCGCGCGCGGCTTCGATGAGGGCGGCGTCGGCGGCGTGGGCCTGCGCGGCGGCGAGGCACGCGGCGAAACAGGCGGGGCGAAAGGCGGCGGGCGACATGGAACATCCTGCGACGACGGATCAACGATCGCACAATCGGCGGTTCGACAAAAGCAAACGGACGCCGCGCGGGCTTCCCTTCTCCGGTGAAACGGGAGAAGGTGGCGCGTTAGCTGTGGAGCCCATCGTGAGCAGGAAAACAAGGGTCGCCTTCCTCATCGGCGACTATCCCGACGAAGAACTGAAGCGGCGCGCCGACGTGGCGCTCTCCTATTCGAACGACGCCGTCGAGGTGGGTCTCGTGCCCGTGGCGACCACCGCCTACAACCGGGGCAATTCGCCCGCCGAACTGCAACTCGTCGCGCCAGCCTTCGTCGACGCGTTTCGGCGCGCGGAAGCCGAAGGCTACGACGCCGCCGTGCCGCTGGGCACGCTCGATCTCGCGGTGGACGCGGCGCGCTCCTGCGTCGATATCCCCGTCATCGGTCCCGCCGAAGCCATGCTGCACATCGCGTGCATGCTGGGTCAGCGTTTCGGCGTGCTGGTTTATTCGCATACTTCGCTGGTCCTGTGCCGCAGGATCGTCAGGCAATACGCCATGACCGACAGGATCGTCGGCTGGAAGGTCAGCGGCTTCCACCTGCCCGACATCATCGCCAACAGGGACGCGTGCCTGAAGAATTTTGTCCAGCACGCGCGCGAACTCGTCGAGGCGAACGACGCCGAGGTGATTCTGCCCATGGGCATCACGCAATGTCCCGTGCATATCAATCCCGACTGGCTGGCCGATCAGCTCGGCGTGCCCGTGGTCGAGGGCATCGGCGCGCCGATCCGGCTTGCGGCGATGTTCGCGGACCTGAAATTGCGTCACAGCCGCAAGCACTGGCCGCGCTCGCCGCTGTTTCCGGCTGCATAATGGGCTTGCATTCCCTCGGGACCTACACACACTGACGACGGCGTGATTCGCCCGCGGGGACCCAGGTCGAATAAAAACATGTCGAAAAGACCCGATTCGACCAAACCGCCCGACGGTTTGACCGAGGCCGATTTCGAAACCATCGAGGACGCCGTCATGGAAACGGCGCGCGGCCGCTGGTTTCTGCGCGAATACGCGCGGCGCGTCAAAGCCGCCGATACGGACGTGCTGCTGGACGCGCTGGCGCGCATCGAGCGCGTCGTCGCGGGCCAGACCGCCCTGCCCGGCGGCTTTGCGACCGAACATTACGCCCGCGCGCTGGAGGAGCGCCAGAACCGCGCCGCCGACATCGCCTGGACCCTGCGCGAGCGCGGCTACGACGGCTCCATCTGCACGCTGATTGAAACCGAAGCGCGCGCCCTGGCGCGGCTGGTCGAAAACATGCGCTGCGGCGGCTTGTTGGTGGAGGGCGAACCTGTGGGCGCGTTGCCGGCGCCAACGGCGGCGGAGCCGGAGCCGCCTGCTTTAATGCCGGCCGCGTTTGCCGGTTCAGCCCCGCAGCCTGAAACCATTGTCGTCGCCGGCGCGCCGCCGCCGCGCTGGCGCGACAGCCCCGCGCCGCCCGCCGTTGATCGCCGCGTCGAAGCGCTGGCTCGGATCGACGCTCTGCCGCCCCGCGAAAAGGCCGCGCTGTTTTCATAATCTTCGCCGCGCATAATTTCGCCGCGCTTGCGTCCCGCGCCCTGGCCCGCCAATGTGCGCGCCGCAACGGAGCATACCCATGGACCTCGGAATTTCAGGCAAACGCGCCATCGTCTGCGCCTCCAGCAAGGGGCTCGGGCGCGCCTGCGCCATGGCTCTGGCGGAGGCGGGCTGCGAGGTCGTGGTCAACGGGCGCGACAGGGAGAGCGTCGCAGCCACAGCGCGCGAGATCGCCGCGGCGACCGGCGCGACAATCATCCCCGTCGTCGCCGACGTGGGAACGCCCGAAGGTCGCGCCGCGCTGCTGGGCGCATGCCCCTCGCCCGACATTCTCGTCAACAACAACGCGGGACCGCCGACAAAGGATTTCCGCCAGCTTTCCCACGCCGACATGGTGAAAGGCGTCGAGGGCAACATGATCACGCCCATCGAACTTATCCAGGCCGTTATCGACGGCATGATCGAACGCAGGTTCGGACGCATCGTCAACATCACCTCGAGCTCGGTGAAATCGCCGCTGCCGATGCTCGATCTGTCGTCGGGCGCGCGCGCCGGACTGACCGCGTTTATTTCCGGCGTGGCGCGGCAGGTCGCGCCGCACAATGTCACCATCAATTCCATCCAGCCCGGCGCTTTCCTCACCGACCGTTTGCGCTACATCGCCGCGCAAGCCGCGCGGACACGCAACGTATCCCTCGAGCGGCAGCTCGAAGACCGCGTTCTCACGATCCCCGCCGGGCGCCTCGGCGACCCCCGGGAATTCGGCCAGCTCTGCGCCTATCTCGCCAGCGCCCAGGCGGGCTACATTACCGCGCAGAATCTGCTGATCGACGGCGGCGCCGTGCAGGCGGCTTTTTAGCTTCATGCTCACAGGCGTCGGCCTCAAGGTTCTTTCCACCCTGATCTTCTCTTTCATGATGGCGCTCATGAAGGCGAATATCGAATATCCCCTCGGCGAGATCGTGTTCTTCCGCTCCGCCCCGGCGCTGCTGGTGCTGTTTGTCTGGCTGCTGGCGCGCGGCGAATTTCCAGGCGCGCTGAAAACAAGCTGGCTTTCGGGCCATCTCGTGCGCGCAATTTCCGGCTCCGGCAGCATGTTCATGATGTTCGCCACCTATTATTTCCTTCCCCTCGCCGACACTTCCGCCGTGCTCTACACGGGGCCGTTGATGATCGTGCTCTTGTCCTGGCTGGTGCTGGGCGAGCGGATCGGGTTCAGCCGGCTCTGCGCGGTCGTGCTGGGCTTCTGCGGCGTGCTTGTCATGCTGGCGGAACATCTGGGCGCCGGCCATGGTCTGTCGTCGCGCGGCGCCGTTGGCGTTATGTGCGGCCTGCTCGGCGCCTTTTTCGTCGCCATCGCCATGATCCAGACGCGCCGCCTCACCCGCACCGAACACACCGGCGCCATCGTCTTCTACTTCCAGAGCGTCGCCGCCCTTGCCGGCCTCAGCTTTTGCATGCTCGGCTGGCTCTGGCCCGCGTCCGCGCCATCAGCCGATTTCATGCGCGCGCAGGCCTGGATCTGGCCGAGCCCGCGCGACGGCGGACTCATGTTTGTGGCGGGCCTGTGCGGCGGCCTTGGCCAGATTCTGATGACCAAAGCCTACAGCTTTGCGGACGCCTCCATCATCGCCAGTTTCGAATATGTCTCGATGATCTGGGTCGTGACGCTTGGCTATGTCTTTTTCAACGAGCTGCCTTCGATCTACGTCGTCATCGGCGCCTGTGTCGTCGCGGCGGCGGGCGTTTTGCTGATCCTCGGCGAGCGCGCCCGCGCGCCAGCCGTCCGGAAACTCGCCTGAGCGATGGGCCATTTCCCAAAAAATGACGAGGCCATCACAAAACTGTTCTATATTCCAAACGATTTCGGATATTATACCAAACAGCTTCCGAAACCGGTGGGACGATGGGCATCGAAGGCAAAGACAAGGTCAAGGTACTCGAAGCCGGCGCCGCCGCGCTCGCCGGCCAGTTGGGCAAAGCTGTCCTGAAACTGCGCAAGGCGCAGAACCTTTCCTTGTCGGAGCTTTCCGAACAATCAGGCGTCGCCAAATCCATCATCAGCCAGATCGAACGCAACGAGACAAATCCGACGCTCGCAACCATTTGGCGGCTGGCGCAGGCGCTCGACGTCTCCATCGAACGCATCCTCCAGGGCACGACCGACGAAGCCTTTATTGAAAAATCCGCGCGCGGCGCGACGCCCATTCTGGTCTCGGAAGACGGCAAGTGCCGCCTTGCGATCATCGGCTGGATCAAAACCGTCGAATGGCTGCAATGGTACAATTTCGAGGCGGACGCCGGCGGCGTGCTGGCCTCCGAGCCGCACCAGCTCGGCTCGGTCGAATGCCTCTCGGTGCTCGAAGGCGAACTCGAGGTCGAGGTCGCAGGCGTCCTGGAGACCGGATTGCCCGGCGACACCTTGCGTTACCGCTGCGACCGCCCACACGTCATCCGCAACAGGACCAACAAGCCCGCGCGCGCCACCATGGTGGTGATATTGCGGGCCGCAGTGATGGAATAGGCTATTCTGCGCGGATTTAGCGGAGAATGTCCTGTCGATAG